>JBBSKO010000066.1:0-10121 GCA_038256225.1 Propionibacteriales bacterium
AACACGGGCTGGCAACGCGGGCACCAGAACAGGTTCCGCGCCGCCAGCTCCGTGGTCCGCACCGTCGCCCCGCAGACCAGGCACTCCTGCCCGTCGCGGCGGTAGACGTAGTGCTGGCCGGTGCGCCGGCGCGCCGGCCGCAGGCGGGCCGCCGCCCGGTCCTCGGGGCGGAGCGTCTCGATCCTGCCGCTGCGCACGCCCGCGGCCATCAGCGCGACGAGGTCGTCCCACACGGCCTGCCACTGGCTGACCCGCAGGGTGCGACCGGGACGCATCGGGTCGAGCCGCTGCCGGAAGAGCACCTCGGCCCGGTAGACGTTGCCGACGCCGGCCAGCACGGACTGGTCCATCAGCAGCCCCCCGATCGGGGCCCGGCTGCGGCGGATCCGCTGCCAGGCCCGGTCCGGGTCGGCGTCGGGCTTCAGCGGGTCCGGCCCGATCCGGTCGAGCACGGCCTCGCGCTCGGCCGGGGTGACCAGGGCGCACTGCGTGGCGCCGCGCAGGTCCCCGTAGGCCGTGCCGGCGCCGTGACCGTCGGCGCCGTCGGAGACCAGGCGCATCCGGACCGCCCCGACCGGGGCCGGCACCGCGTCCACACCGGGGAGCCCCGCGTGGACCGGCAGCGTGCCGTACAGCCCGAGGTGGACGTGCACGACGTCCTCCTCGTCGAACTCCAGGAAGAGGTGCTTGCCGGTGGCCTCGGCGGCGCGCAGCACCCGGCCGTCCAGGATCGCCGCGGACTCCTCGAAGCGGCCCTGCGGGCTGGTGACGGAGACGTGGCGTCCGCCGAAGGCGGCGTCGAGGTCGAGCGCGAGCCGCAGCAGGGTGTGGCCCTCGGGCACGGCCTCAGTCCTGCTCTGCGGCGGGGCGCGCGGAGTCCGGCAGCGGCGGCAGGCCGCCCCCGGTCTCGTACGTCGCGAGCTGGTCGATGCGGCGCACGTGGCGCTCGTCGCCGCTGAACGGCTCGGCGAGGAAGACCTCCACGAAGCGGGTCATGTCCTCGAGCGGGTGCAGCCGTCCGCCCACGGAGACGACCGTGGCGTCGTTGTGCTGCCGGGCCAGCCGGGCGGTCTCCTCCGACCACGCCAGCGCGCAGCGCACGCCGTGCACCTTGTTGGCCGCGATCTGCTCGCCGTTGCCGGACCCGCCGACGACCACGCCCAGGCTGTCGCGGCCCTCGGCGCGCTCGGCGACGACGGCCTCGGCCGCGCGCAGGCAGAAGACGGGGTAGTCGTCGAAGGCGTCGTAGACGAACGGGCCGTGGTCGACGCCGTCGTAGCCGTGGGCGGCGAGCCAGGCCAGCAGGTGGTCCTTGAGCTCGAGCCCGGCGTGGTCGGATCCGACGTGGACGCGCATGGCGCGATCCTCTCAGGCCCGCGGCGCCGACCGGGTGGTGGGCAGGTGGTGCGCCACGAAGGCACCGACCTGCTGCACGGCGGTGCTCGCGGCGTCGTAGGCCGCCGGGTGGCGCCAGAACCCGTGCAGCATGCCGAGGTAGCGGGTGCCGGTCACCTCCACGCCGAGGTCGGCCAGCAGCGCGACCAGGTGCTCGCCCTCGTCGAGCAGCGGGTCGTGCTCGGCGGTGAGCACCAGCGTCGGGGGCAGCGCCGCGAGGTGCTCGGAGAGCAGCGGCGCCAGGTCGGGGTCGGTCAGGTCGGCCGACGAGGCGGCGTACTGCTCCCAGTACCAGGCGGCGTCGCGGGGGTCGAAGCCGTGCGTCTCGCGCCGGAAGGAGGGGAACGAGCCGGTGGGGTCGAGGAAGGGGTAGATCAGCACGGTCGCGGCGAAGCGGCCGGGGTGGCGCAGCGCGGCGACCAGCGCGAGGTTGGCCCCGGCGCTGTCCCCGTGCGCGACCACCGGCACGTCGAGCCCGCGCCCGGGACCCTCGGCGGCCAGCCAGCCCAGCACCGTGTCGACGTCGTCGGGCGCCGCCGGGAACCGGTGCTCGGGCGGGCGCCGGTAGTCGACGCTGAGCACCGCGTGCCCGCTGGAGACCGCGAGACGGCGGGAGGCGGCGTCGTGGACCTCGACGTCGTTGAGCACGAAGCCCCCGCCGTGCAGGTGCAGCACCAGGCCGGTCACGGGCGCGTCCGCCGGGCCGACGGGCAGGTACAGCCGGCACGGCACCCCGTGGGCGTCGACGTCCTCGACGTGGGCGACGCCCTCCCGGGGCTCGGCCGCCGCGGCCTCCCGGGACTCGGCCCGGGCCCGGGCGACGTCGAACGACGGGTCGCGGACCGGGGTGTCGCCCGCGGCGGCCTCGAGGGCGGCGCGGGCCTGGGGGTGCAGGGCCATCGTGGTCGGCCCGCTCAGCGTGCCATCAGGGCGTCGAGCGCGACCGCCACCGCCGCCGCGACGCGGAAGTCGATCTCGGGGTGCGGCACCGTGACGGTGTACTTGTCGCGCACCGAGCCCTGGCGGGTGACCGAGAGCAGCGGGGTGCCGTCGGCGGCGACGAAGTCGAAGTGGATCGGCAGGAACGGCAGGTCGATCACCCGGCGCACGATCGCCACCAGCTGGCTGCGCTCCTGGCCGGCCCCGGCGTACCCCGGCCCCTCGAGGTGGAAGGTCGAGCGGAGCAGGCTGGCGCCGAAGTCCTTGCGGAAGAAGCCGAGCGGCGCGCCGGCCTCGTCGGTGACGTCGTAGCCGGAGTTGAGGTCCATCCGCTTGCGCGCCTTGAACGCGAACACCGGGCGGGCCTTGGAGGCGTCCTCGAAGAACGTGACCTGCTCCTTGAAGGCCATCCGCTTCTGCTCGGCCAGGCCCATCAGGGCGCCGAACGAGCCGTCGGGGTTGGCGGCGTAGAGCTCGTAGCGGTTGGTCGTCATCGCGATCTTCTGCTTGACGAAGAACGAGGGCAGGTACATCGAGGCGGTCACGGCGGCGATCCTAGGCCGGTTCAGCCCTCCGGCGTGGCGAGACGCTCACGCTCCTCCTCGACGACCGACGGGTCGAGCTTGGTGAAGACCGGGGTCGGCTTGGCCACCGGTGTCCCGGCCACGACCGGGCGGGACTCCCAGCGCGGCGTGCCGCGGTAGTCGCCCGTGATCACCGGGTACGGCCCGAGGCCGGCGCCGGCGCCGGGGTCGAGGTCCTCGACCTGCTCGATGCGCGGCATCGGCACCAGCTCGCCCTCGCCCCCGTAGACCGCCCACACCCGGTTGGCGGCGTGCGGCAGGAACGGGGCGAGCAGCAGGTTGCAGTCCAGGACGCACTGCGCGGCGACGTTCAGGACGGTGCCGAGCCGCTCGCGCTGCGCCTCGTCCTTCATCTTGTAGGGCTCGGTGACGGTGAGGTACTTGTTCACCTCGCCGACGCAGCGCATCGCCTCCGCGATCGCCGCGCGCTGGCGGTGGCGGGCGATCAGCCCGCCGACCGCGTCGAACCCGGCGCGCACCGTGGCGAGCACGTCCTCGTCGACCTGGTGCAGCGGGCCGCGGGGCGGGACCTCGCCGAAGCTCTTGGCGATCATCGTCGCGGTGCGGTTCACCAGGTTGCCCCAGCCGGCCACCAGCTCGGAGTTGGTGCGCTGCACGAACTCGGCCCAGGTGAAGTCGGAGTCGGAGGTCTCGGGGCCGGCCGCGCAGATGAAGTAGCGCAGCGCGTCGGGCTGGTAGCGCGTCAGCATGTCGCCGACCAGGATCACGTGGCCGCGGCTGGTCGAGAACTGCTTGCTCTCCATGGTCATGAACTCTGAGGAGACGACCTCGGTGGGCAGCACGAGGTCCCCGTACGCCCCCGGCTCGCCGCCGCGGTCGCCGCGGCCGTCGTAGGCCAGCAGCTCCGCGGGCCAGATCTGGCTGTGGAAGACGATGTTGTCCTTGCCCATGAAGTAGTAGGCCAGGGTCTGCGGGTCGTTCCACCAGTCGCGCCAGGCCTCGGGAGTGCCCTGGCGGCGGGCCCACTCGATCGAGGCCGAGAGGTAGCCGATCACCGCGTCGAACCACACGTAGAGGCGCTTGGTGGGCTGGTCCTCCCAGCCCGGCACGGGGATGCCCCAGTCGATGTCCCGCGTCATCGCGCGAGGGCGGATCTCCTTGAGGATGTTCTGGCTGAACCGGATCACGTTGGGCCGCCACAGCCCGGTGGCCTCGCGCTCGTCGAGCCACTCACCCAGCGCACCGGCCAGCGCGGGCAGGTCGAGGAAGTAGTGCTGGGTGTCGACGAACGACGGGGTCTCGCCGTTGATCTTGGAGCGGGGCGCGACCAGGTCGGTGGCGTCGAGCTGGTTGCCGCAGTTGTCGCACTGGTCCCCGCGGGCCTCGGTGTAGCCGCAGATCGGGCAGGTGCCCTCGATGTAGCGGTCGGGCAGGGTGCGCCCGGTCGAGGGGCTGATCGCCGACTGGGTGGTCTGCTCGACCAGGTAGCCGTTGCGGTGCACGGTGCGGAACATCTCCTGCACCGTGAGGTAGTGGTTGCCGGTCGTGGTGCGCGTGAACAGGTCGTAGGACAGCCCGAGGTCGTGCAGGTCCTGCACGATCACCGCGTTGTTGCGGTCGGCGAGGTCCCGGGCGCTGACGCCCTCGGCGTCGGCGGCGACCAGGATCGGCGTGCCGTGCTCGTCGGTGCCGGAGACCATGAGGACGTCGTGGCCGGCCATCCGCATGTAGCGGCTGAAGACGTCGGAGGGCACCCCGAAGCCCGCGACGTGGCCGATGTGGCGGGGGCCGTTGGCGTAGGGCCAGGCGACGGCGGACAGGACGTGGCTCATGGGATGATCCTAGGGACGCACCGGCTCACGCCAGACGCTGGATCCTCCCGGCGGCCCGACGACGCACCCACTTCAACCGGCCGTACAGCGTGCTGCCCGGGCAGGCGGTCTCGTTGGTGTCGCGGTGGCCGTCGATGACGCGCAGGCGCACCCGCTGCCCGGAGCCGTACCGGTCACTGCCCGAGGAGGTGACCCGGACGCTCGCCCGCGGCCGCCGTCCGTGCTTGTGGAGCTTCCAGGCGCCGATCTTGGCCAGGCCCCTGATGATGCGGCGGTTCGGTGGCCCGGCCTCGAAGTTCCCGATCACCGCCACCCCGAAGGAGTTGCTGTTGAACCCGAGCGTGTGCGCTCCGCGCACCGGGCGCTCCACCCCTCCGGCCCGACCGGCCCAGATGCGGCCGAAGCGGTCCACCAGGAAGTTGTAGCCGATGTCGGACCAGCCGAGGTTCTGGGTGTGGTAGCGGTACATGCCCCGGATCAGGCCGGGCACGTCGCCGCGCGAGTAACCGTTGGAGTTGACCGTGTGGTGGACGTGCATCTGCCGGATGGTGGTGTCGATGGTCGGCGACCCGGTGCGCATCCGCTCGTCGGCCCCCCAGTCCTGACGGGAGCGGATGGCCGGTCGCAGCCCCTTGTCCCGCGTCGAGGAGCGGGGCAGCACGCGCGCGGCCTGCACCTCGGGCTCGATCAGGGCCAGGGCGGGGTCGCCGGCTGCGCCGCTGGTGCGGACCTGGAGGGCGTCGCTCGGGCCGACCCAGGTCAGCTCGGTGGCCCGCAGCGTGGGGTCGCCCTCGCCGCTGTCGAGGTCGGGCCCGTCGTGCTGGAAGTGCAAGGTGGTCCAGGGACGCCAGGTGCTTGAGCCGACCGGACGGGTCCGTACCTCGACCGTGGTCTCACCGTCGCGCCAGGTCACCCCGACCATGGAGAACGGGTCGGTCTCGACCGTGCTGGTCTCGAGCCCGGCGGCGGCGGTGCTGCGTCGGGCCGACCCGGCGGCCAGCGAGGCCAGCGGGACGTCGGCGGCGCGGACCCCGCCGGGTCGGGAGGCCAGCGCGACGCCGGTGCGCCCACCGGACAGGCGGGCGCGGGGCGTGCCGTCCTCGGTCCCGGGCTCGTCACCCCCGCCGGAGAGGGCGTCGATGACGGGCACCGCGACGACGGCGCCCACGGCCGCCGTCGCGACCACGGTGACGGTGCGACGGCTGGGGGACGGGAGGCTCATGGAGATTGATCATGCGTCACACCAGCAACATCCGTCGAACCCGTCACACCCCGGCGCGGCGCGCCGCCAGCTGTCAGCTGAAGTCGAGCGCCTCGTTGCGGGAGCGCTTGAGCTCGAAGAAGTGCGGGTAGGAAGCCATCGCCACCGCGCCGTCCCAGATTGCGCCGGCCTGCTCGCCACGCGGGATCCGGGTCATCACCGGGCCGAAGAAGGCGACGCCGTCGATCGCGATCGTCGGCGTGCCGACGTCCTCGCCGACCTGGTCCATGCCCTCGTGGTGGGAGGCGATGATCGCCTCGTCGTAGGAGGTGTCCTCGAAGGCCTCGGCCAGCTCACCGGGGAGCCCGACCTCGGCCAGCGCGTCGACCATGACCTGCTGGTCACGGCCGCGGTCCTGGTCGTGGATGCGGGTGCCCATCGCGGTGTAGAGCGGGAGCAGGTGCTCGCGACCGTGCTGCTGCTGCACCGCCATCGCCACGCGGACCGGGCCCCAGGCGCCCTCGAGCGCCTTGCGGTACTCCTCGGGGATCTCCTTGTCCTGGTTGAGGTAGCCCAGGCTCATGATGTGCCAGGTGACGTCGACGTCGCGGACCTTCTCCACCTCCAGCATCCAGCGCGAGGTGATCCAGGCGAACGGGCAGAGCGGGTCGAACCAGAAGTCGGCTTTCGTCATGCCGGTGCAGCGGTCGTCGGGCACGCGCTATTCCCGCCCCGGCCTCAGCGCGGCGGCAGCACCGTCACCGGCACCTCGACCGAAGCCGGCGTGACGAGCTCGGAGCCGAGGAAGTCGACCCGGACGACGCGCTCGCCGGCCCGCAGCGGCGTCACGACGACGCGTGCGGCGCCGCCCTCGACCGTGACGGGGACCTGACGACCACCGACCGAGACGATCGCCTCGCCGGCCGGCGCCTCCACGCCGGGTGCGCTGACGGCCAGGGTGACCACGGCGCGGCCGGGCTTGCCGGTAGCGACCGCCGCGAGCTCCGGCGTGGTCCGCACCGCCCGGTCGACCTCCACCACCTGCGTGGTGCGTCGGTAGCCGGACCGGACCAGCCCGACCTCGACCGAGAGCCACGTACCGACGTCGCGCGGCCTGGGGACGTAGGTGGCCCCGCGGGCCCGCTTGATCGGGGTGCCGTCGCGCAGCCAGCGGTAGCGGGCCTCGGCCTGGGCCGGGGCGTACGTGCCCGGGTCGGCCGTGAGCACGTCCCCGAGCAGCGGCGTGCCGGCCACGCTGGCCGGCTCGACGACCTCGACGGCAGGGGCGGCCACCTGCTCGGTGGCCTCGGAGCGGGTGCGACCGGGGACGTAGCCCCGACCGAACCCGTCCACCCCGGCGACCACGCGGGCTCCCTGCAGGTCCTTGGTCAGCTCGAGGCGCGCACCGGTAGCGCCCTCGATGAGCTCACCGTCGGCGAACCAGGAGATCGCGGTCCGGCGCGGCTCCGGGCTCATCGCGCCCGCCGTCATCGTCAGGACCTGTCCGACCTCCGGCGTGCCGCTCACGACCGGTGCGGTGGTGGCGTACCGGCCGCGCGTGACGGCGGCGGTGCTCGGCGAGACGACCGTGGCCGGCTCGAATCCGGCCTTGCGCACCGTCACCCGGAGCGCGACGGTCTTCCCGACGTCGCGCGGCCGAGGGGCGAAGCGGGTGCTGGTGGCGCCGTCGATCGGGCGGCCCGCGACCAGCCACTGCCTGGATCCGCCGTCGACGCGGTTGCTCCAGCGGCCGCGGTCGCTGGTCAGGGTCGTGCCGACCGTCGCGGCGCCACCGACGCTCGGCGGCGTCCTGTTGGTCAGCGCCGGCGTGCTGTCGACGAAGTGCACGAAGCCGTCGGGCCAGGTGCCTGCCGCCACGCTGTAGCGGCGCCAGTGGAAGTCGCCGCCCCAGCTGTCCTCGCTGACGATGATCTCGGTCGGGCTGACGACCCGCTCGACGTAGGCCACGTGACCGGCGGACCCGGAGACGCCGGACCGGTTCGCGCGGAACCAGGCCACCGCCCCCACCTCGGGCGTGCGGTCGGTCTTGGAGGCGTTCGAGGTGCCCCAGAACATCGCGTTGCCGCTGCCGGACCATGGGCGCACGTTCGGCAGCCCCGCCTGCACCATCCGGTAGGCCACGTAGTTGGTGCAGTTGTGGCCCGAGTACATGTTCCAGTACATCGTCCCGCCGCGCTCCTTGTAGCCCGCGTGGCCGTAGCCGGCGCGCGCGCAGGCGTCGTACCCGGTGCAGAGGTAGGAGCTGCTGCTGCTGGTGACGGCCTCCTTCGCCGCGGCGGTGCCGGCGACCGGCAGCAGGGTCGACGCGCTGAGCGCCAGGGCGAGCACGCCCGCGACGAGCAGCCGGAGCAGGGCGTCGGGGCGGGTTCGAGGGGTGCTGGGCGCGGAGGTCACACCGGGGAGGCAACCACATGTCAAGCACCGACACGCCGACACGCCACAATTTTCTCATTTCTCCCACGCATCACACCGGCCACATCCTCCCCGCGTCCGACGCCGCCCGGGCGACCACCCCGGACGGGTGGCAGGATCGCGGCCATGCCTGGAACCAACCTGACCCGGGACGAGGCCGCCGCCCGCGCCGGCCTCCTCGCCGTGGGGTCCTACCTCGTCGAGCTCGACCTCACGACCGGCGAGCAGACGTTCGCCTCGACCACGACGATCGAGTTCACCTGCACCTCCCCCGGCACCTCCACCTTCGCCGACCTGGTCGGCGCCGAGGTGCACGAGATCACCCTCAACGGCCGCCCGCTCGACCCCGCGACGGCCTACGTCGACAGCCGGATCGCCCTGGACGACCTCGCCGCGACGAACACGCTCGTGGTCCGCGCCGACTGCGCCTACTCCCGCTCCGGGGAGGGTCTGCACCGCTTCGTCGACCCGGTCGACGACCGCGTCTACCTCTACACGCAGTTCGAGGTGCCCGACGCCCGTCGCGTCTACACGACCTTCGAGCAGCCCGACCTCAAGTCGGTCTTCACCTTCCGCGTGACCGCGCCCGAGGACTGGAAGGTCGTCTCCAACTCCCCCAGCCCGGACCCCGTCCCGCTCGGGGCCGGCCGCGCCCGCTGGGACTTCGCACCGACCAAGCCGATGTCGACCTACATCACCGCCGTGGTCGCCGGCGAGTACCACGAGGTGCAGGACGTCTACGTCGGCGCACACGGCGAGATCCCGCTCGGCCACTACTGCCGCCAGTCGCTGGTCGAGCACCTCGACGTCGAGGAGCTGCTGACGATCACCCGGCAGGGCTTCGAGTTCTTCGAGGAGGCCTTCGACTTCCCCTACCCCTTCGGCAAGTACGACCAGCTCTACGTGCCGGAGTACAACATGGGCGCGATGGAGAACGCCGGCTGCGTGACCCTGCGCGACGAGTACCTGCCCCGCAGCCGCCAGGACGGCGCCTTCTACGAGTTCCGCGCCTCCGTGGTCCTGCACGAGATGGCCCACATGTGGTTCGGCGACCTGGTGACCATGCGGTGGTGGGACGACCTGTGGCTCAACGAGTCCTTCGCGGAGTGGGCGTGCTACCACGCGGCGGTCGAGAACACCGCGTTCACCGAGTCCTGGACCGGCTTCACCAACGCCCGCAAGGTCACCGGCTACCGCCAGGACCAGATGCCCTCCACGCACCCGATCGCGGCCGACAACCACGACCTCGAGGCCGTCGAGGTCAACTTCGACATGATCACCTACGCCAAGGGCGCCTCGGTGCTCAAGCAGCTGGTGGCCTGGGTGGGGCTCGACCCCTTCCTGGTCGGGCTGCGGCAGTACTTCCGCGACCACGCCTACGGCAGCTCGGAGTTCGCCGACCTGCTCGCGGCCCTCGAGCGCTCCTCGGGCCGCGAGCTCCAGGGCTGGGCCCGCGAGTGGTTGCAGACCGCGGGCGTCAACACGCTGACCCCGGCCTCGGTCGTCGACGACGAGGGCCGCTACACCTCGCTGACCGTGCACCAGAGCGCCGTCCCGGAGTGGCCCACGCTGCGCCGCCACCGCCTCGGCGTCGGCCTCTACGAAGACGTCGACGGGCGCCTCGAGCTGCGCCGACACCTCGAGATCGACGTCGAGGGCGCCACCACCGACGTGCCCGAGCTCGTCGGCGAGACCCGGCCCGACCTGCTGCTGCTCAACGACCGCGACCTCGCCTACGCCAAGATCCGCCTCGACGAGCGGTCCCTTGCCACCGTC
>JBBSKO010000067.1:0-10105 GCA_038256225.1 Propionibacteriales bacterium
CTCCTCGCCGGCCGCCTCGGTCCTGACGGCCGACGACCCCGCCGACACCGGTTCCGGCCAGGTGGCCACCGTGCCCGAGGTGGAGCTGGCGGCCGACCGCGGCCTCGCGCCGCTCTCGCGCTCGGCGGTCCGCGGGACCACGCTGAAGGAGGTGCCGACCGCCCTGGAGCGCGTCACCGCTCCGAAGGCCGTCGCCCGCGCCGTGGCCGCCGCCGACGACCGGCGCTGGTCGACCGACGACCTCAACCTGTGGTCCGGGCCCTCCGACGCGGCGGCCAACGTCGGCCTCGTGGAGACCGCCGACAAGGTGCTGGCCACCGGCCGCACCTTCATGGGTCGCGACGAGATCGTCGTTGGCGGCGAGTCCCGCTGGGTGACCGCGGGCTACCTCGACGATGAGAAGCCCAAGCCGGAACCCGAGCCGGAACCCGAGCCGGCACCCGAGACGGCACCTGAGACGGCACCCGAGACGGAGGAGGCCACCACGGCCTCCGGCAGCGCGGTCGACACGAGCGGCGGCTGCACCAACGGCACGTCGGTGCCCTCTGGCGTCAGCCCCAACATCGTCTCGGTGCACTCCGCGGTCTGCGCGGCCTGGCCCGAGATCAGCACCTACGGCACGTTCCGCAGCGACGGCGAGCACGCGCAGGGGATCGCGGTCGACATCATGACGTCGGGCCAGACCGGCTACGACATCGCCGACTACCTCCGCGCCAACGCCGGCTCGCTGGGCATCAGCTACATTATCTACTCCCAGCAGATCTGGTCCGTCGACCGTGCGGGCGAGGGGTGGCGAGGCATGGAGGACCGCGGGTCCACCACCGCCAACCACTACGACCACGTCCACGTCACGACGTACTGAGCACCACCGCCCCCGGTCCGGGGGACCGGACGGCACCGGCGTCCGTCGGCGCGGCTAGTCTCGCGCCGATGGACGCCGACCTGCTCTACGACGAGGGCGACCGTGAGCGCCTGGTCGACGAGCCGCCGAAGCGGGTCGACGCCCCAGTGCGCACCGCCTTCGAGCGTGACCGCGCCCGCCTGGTCCACGCCGCCTCCTTCCGGCGGCTGGCGGCCAAGACGCAGGTCGTCGGGCCGCACAGCCACGACTTCGTGCGCAACCGCCTGACCCACAGCCTCGAGGTGGCCCAGGTCGCCCGTGACCTGTCCCGCGCCCTCGGCAGCCTCCCGGACATCGCCGAGACCGCGGCCCTGGCCCACGACCTCGGGCACCCGCCCTTCGGGCACAACGGCGAGCGGGTCCTCGCCGAGGCTGCCGAGGCCTGCGGCGGGTTCGAGGGCAACGCGCAGACGCTGCGGCTGCTGACCCGGCTGGAGTCCAAGACGGCCGACCCGGAGGGTCGCTCCGTGGGGCTGAACCTGACCCGGGCGACGCTCGACGCCTGCACGAAGTACCCCTGGCGGCGCGACGCCGGGCCCGCGGGCACTCCGGCCGGCAAGTTCGGGGTCTACGCCGACGACGAGCCGGTCTTCAGCTGGCTGCGCGGACCCGGTCGCGCCCACCGCCGCTGCCTCGAGGCACAGGTGATGGACCTCGCCGACGACGTCGCCTACTCCGTGCACGACGTCGAGGACGGCACCGTCGTCGGCCGCGTGGAGCTCGCCGGCCTGGGCCGCGGCGAGGACCGCGACGAGGTCTGGTCGACGGTGCGCGGGTGGTACCTCCCCGAGGCCGACGACGACCTGCTCGACGACGTGCTCGCCGGGCTGCGGTCCGTGGGGAGCTGGCCGACCCGTGCCTACGACGGCACCCGTGGCAGCCAGGCGGCGCTGAAGAACCTGACCAGCGACCTGATCGGCCGGTTCTGCGGGGCCGTCCAGCACGCGACCCGCGCCGCCCAGGAGGGCCCGTTCGTGCGCTACCGCGCCGACCTGGTCGTGCCCGAGCGCACCCGCCTCGAGATCGGGCTGCTCAAGGGCGTCGCGGCGCACTACGTGATGCAGGCCGAGGACCGGGTGCGCGACATGGAGCGCCAGCGCGAGCTGGTGCACGAGCTGGTCGACGTGCTGCTGGCGCACGCCCCGGCCGGGCTGGACCCGGCGTACGCCGCGGACTGGCACGCAGCAGACGGCGACGCCGCGCGGCTGCGGGTCGTGGTGGACCAGGTCGCCTCGTTCACCGACGCCGGCGCCGTCGACCGGCACCGGTCGCTCACCGCCTGAGCCGGAGGCCGTTCAGCCCACGCGGCCCAGCAGCGACAGGACCCGCTGCGTGAGCAGGGCGGTCGCCGCGTCGTCGTACGACGGAAGGCTGTCGTCGGAGAAGAGGTGCTGCTCGCCGGGGTAGACGAAGAGCTCCGCGTCCGCGGCCACGTCCACCAGGTCGCGTGCGGCGTCCAGGTCCTCGCCGGCGAAGAACGGGTCGGCGTCCATCCCGTGCACCTGCACCGGCACCGCCGCCGGCCAGGTGCCGTCGCCGAACTCCTGACGCGGGATGCAGGCGTGCAGCAGGACCGCGCCGCGGACCGACGGGCTGGTCTGGGCGAGCTCCTGCGCGGGCATGGCGCCGAGCGAGAGCCCGGCGACGACCAGGTCGCGCGTGCCGAGGTCGGTCGCGGCCCGCAGGCCGCGGGCCGCGACCTCGCCGAACCCGACCGAGCGGGCGTGGTCGAGACCCTCCTCGAGGTCCTCGAAGACGTGCCCGGTGTAGAGGTCGGGCGTATGCACGACGTGCCCGGCGGCGCGGAACCGGTCGGCGAGGTGGGAGACACCGGCGGTCAGTCCCTGGGAGTGGTGGAACATCAGGATCTCGGTCATCGGCCCAGCATGGACCCCGAGGCCGACGGCGTCACGGGCTCGCGATCGAGTACTCGTGCTCACGCGCCGGCGGTCCGCAGTGGCCAGGATGGACAGATGACCATCGATCCGCAGTCCCCGCGCTCCCGGACCGCCTCCGCCCTGCGGCCCGTCCTGCTGACCGCGCTGCTGACGGCGCTGGCCGCCGGGTGCTGGTGGTCCTGGCTGGCGTGGGACGACACCTACCAGGTGGACCCGGTGACGGGAGTGGCGAGCGGACCGTACGAGGCCTGGCAGGTGGTCGGCTGCGTGCTGAGCCTCCTGGCCCTCGCCGTGGTGGCCTACCTGGTGCTGCACCCGGTGCTCGTCGGGGTGGGCCTCACCGTCGGGTTCACCACCGCGTGGTGCCTCACCGCCCTGCCCCAGGACGACACCGGTCTGGCCGGCGTCGGCGCCGTCGTGGTCCTGGTGGCGATGGCCGCGGCGACGAGCGTCACCGGCGCGGTCGCCGCCGTCCTGCGCGCCCGGCGGACCGCCGCGCGCGCTGCTGCCGTCCCTCGCTAGCCTCGCCGGTGTGAGTGAACCGCTGGTCTGGCTGCCCTTCGACCCCTCCGAGCTCGGCGACGTGCCCGCCGGCCTGCGCTACGAGGTGGTGCCGACCCTCGACGAGGTGCCGGCCTCGGTCGGCGAGGTCGAGCTCGTCGTGACGCCCTACGACCTGGGCGACCAGCTGGGCGAGGCGGTGAAGGGGATGGAGCGGCTCCGCGTCGTGCAGACCCTGACCGCCGGCGTCGACGCGGTGCGCGCGAGCGTGCCGGCGGGCGTGACGCTGTGCAACGGCCGCGGCATCCACGACACCTCGACCGCCGAGCTGGCCTTCCTCCTGGTGCTGGCCGGCCTCCGCGACCTGCCGCGGTTCGTCCGGGCCCAGGCCCGTCGTGAGTGGAGCCCGGCCTGGCGCGGCGCCCTGGCCGGCAAGCGGGTCGCCGTCGTCGGCGCCGGGTCGATCGCCTCGGCCCTGCAGCGGCGCCTGGAGGCCTTCGAGGCCGAGGTCACCATGGTCGGCCGCACCGCCCGCGACGGTGTCCGCGCCACCGACGAGCTCCCCTCGCTGCTGCCCGAGCAGGACGTCGTCGTGCTGCTGGTCCCGCTCACCGACGCCACCCGTGGCCTGGTCGACGCCGACTTCTTGGCGGCCCTGCCCGACGGAGCCCTGCTGGTCAACGTCGCCCGCGGCGCCGTGGTCGAGACCGACGCCCTGCTCGCCGAGCTCGGCACCGGTCGGCTGCGCGCGGCCCTCGACGTCTTCGAGACCGAGCCGCTGCCCGACGACAGCCCCCTGTGGGACGCCCGCGGCCTGATCCTGACCCCGCACGTCGGCGGGCTCAGCGACGCGATGTGGCCCCGGGCCTACCGCCTGGTGCGCGAGCAGCTGGAGCGCTTCGCCGCGGGGGAGCCGCTGGAGAACGTGATGGACGGCGACTACTGACCGACCCGCGGTCAGGTCGGGTGCGTCCCGCGTAGTGATCGGCTGCGGGTCTCGCACGGGACTCGTCCACACCTCGCTGACCTGCGGTGACGTTCTGCCGCCTGCCGTCCGGCGCCGTTCGCTACGCAGGACGACCGACGTCGGTCGGCTCAGGTGGTCCACCGGGGCGCCGTTCTCCCCAGGCTCCGCCGCCCGGCCGACGGACGTCGGCGTGCGCCCGTAGACTCCGGACGTGGCAGGACGGATCCGCGAGGACGACATAGCGACGGTGCGTGAGAAGGCCCGCATCGACGACGTCGTCTCCTCCTACGTCACCCTGCGCAACGCCGGCGGCGGCTCGATGAAGGGGCTCTGCCCCTTCCACGACGAGAAGTCGCCGTCCTTCAACGTCAACCCCCAGCGTCAGTTCTGGCACTGCTTCGGTTGCGGCGAGGGCGGGGACGTCCTGTCGTTCCTGATGAAGATCGACGGGCTGTCCTTCGTCGAGGCCATCGAGCGGCTGGCGGAGAAGTACGGCGTGCCGCTGCGCCGCGAGGACGGCGACGACGACCGGCCCAAGGGACCCGGGCGCGGGCGGCTCGTGGAGGCGCACAAGGTCGCCCAGGAGTACTACGCCGAGCAGCTCGGCACCCCGGCCGCCCAGCAGGCGCGCGACTTCCTGATCGGGCGCGGGTTCGACCAGGAGGCCGCCCTGACCTTCGGCGTCGGGTTCTCCCCGCGCGACGGGGAGGCGCTGCTCAAGCACCTGCGGGGGCGCGGGTTCAACCAGGACGAGCTGGTGGCCGGTGGGCTCGTCGGTGTGGGGCGCTCGGCGTACGACCGCTTCCGTGGCCGGCTGATGTGGCCGATCCGTGACCCCGGCGGCGACACCATCGGCTTCGGCGCACGCCGGATCTTCGACGACGACCGGATCGAGGCGAAGTACCTCAACACGTCCGAGACGCAGATCTACAAGAAGAGCACCGTGCTCTACGGCCTCGACCTCGCCCGCCGGGAGATGGCCCGCTCGTCCCAGGCCGTCGTCGTGGAGGGCTACACCGACGTGATGGCCTGCCACCTCGCCGGGGTCGGCACGGCCGTGGCCACCTGCGGCACCGCCTTCGGCGACGACCACGCCCGGATCCTGCGCCGGTTCCTGCACGACCACGAGGAGTTCCGCGGGGAGGTCATCTTCACCTTCGACGGCGACGCCGCCGGCCAGAAGGCGGCGCTGAAGACCTTCGACGGTGACCAGAACTTCGTGTCGCAGACCTACGTCGCGGTCGAGCCCACCGGCCTGGACCCGTGCGACCTGCGGGTGCAGCAGGGTGACGCGGCGGTGCGCGAGCTGGTGGCCAAGCGGCTCCCGCTCTACCGCTTCGTGCTGTCCAACGTGGTCGGCAAGTATGACCTGGACCGCGCCGACGGTCGCGTCGACGCCGTGCGGGAGGGCGCCCGGCTCGTCTCCAGCATCCGGGACCGCTCGAAGGTCGACGCGTTCGCCCGCGAGCTGGCCGGCATGGTCGGCGCCGACCCCGACGACGTGCGCGCCGAGGTGCGTCGCGCGGCCGGCCGGCCGGCGCCGACCCAGCGGGGCGGACGCCCCGAGCGGAGCGGGAGGGGCGAGCGGGACACGGCCACCACCGCCGAGCGACCCGTACGCAGCGCGGTCCCCGACCTGCGCGACCCGCGCTTCGCGATCGAGCGGGAGACCCTGAAGCTCGTGGTGCAGCACCCGATGGCCATCGGCCGCACCACCGCCGACATCGGTGACAACGACTTCACCCACCCGACCTACTCGGGCGTGTGGGCGGCGGTGTCCGCGGCGGGCGGTCCGTCGGCCGCGGCCGGCGACCCGTCGTGGGGGACCCGCGTCCGCGACGCCGCCACCGACCCCGCGGTCTCGTCGGCGATCAGTGCGCTGGGCGTGGAGCCGCTGAAGACGGCGAAGGAGCCGGACGCCCCGTACGTCCTCCTGCACGTGGTGCGGCTGATGGAGCTGACCGCCGCCCGACGGATCGCCGAGGTCAAGTCCCGGCTGCAGCGGACGAACCCCGTCGAGCAGCCGACCGAGTACAACCGGATGTTCGGGGAGCTCGCGGCGCTCGAGCAGCACCGCCGTCAGCTGCGCGACCGGATGGCCGGGCTGTGAAGGGCCTGCGCCGGCGCGACCCGATGCCGCCCGTCGACGTCGCGCCGGGGGAGCGGGTGCTGGCCTGGACGACGACCTCCGACGGGGGCGTGCTGGCGGGGACGCGCGACGCGGCCTACCTCCCCGGCGGTGCCCGGCTGCCGTGGGAGCAGGTCGAGAGCGCCGACTGGGACGTCGACGAGGAGCGTTTCACGATCGCCGAGGTCGGCACCTGGGGCGAGGTGCGGGCCGTCCACGAGATGGCCGTCCCGGATCCGCGCACCCTGCTGGAGCTGGTGCGGGAGCGGGTCACCGCCAGCATCGTGCTGCAGCGGCACATCGCGGTGCACGGCAAGCGCGGCGTCCGGGTGATCGGTCGTCGGGCACCCTCCGGGCGCCACCCGATCGTGTGGCTGACCGAGTACGACACCGGCGTCGAGCCCGAGGACCCGACCGTCGCGCGCGCCGCCGCGGACGCCCTCGCCGCCGCTCGGGACGAGGTCGGCGACACCGGCCCCTGACCCGCTGGCCGGCCCGGGCGCCGGACGGACCGAATGAGGGGCGGTGGGTGCTGTCGTACCGGCGCAATTGCTGAGTTCCTGCACGTTCGGCGTCGCGAAATCAGTCGCAACCATGCAATTGCGCCGGTACGACAGGTTTCCCCGGCCGGGCCGACGAACGCGCGGACATTCGGCCCGCCAGCCGGCCGGGGTCACCGGGCCGTGACGCGCGGGGACCGATTTTCGCCCCGGTCCGGACGCTTGCTAATGTGTGCGCGCTGCACCCGATCCCCTGTAGCTCAATTGGCAGAGCATTCGGCTGTTAACCGGAGGGTTGTTGGTTCGAGTCCAACCGGGGGAGCAGAGAGAGGGCCTGACCTGCGAGTTCGTCTCGCGCGGTCAGGCCCTCGTTGCGTCGTGACCGGCTGCGACGTCGGCGGCAGCCGACCCGGCACCACGGCCGGTACCCCCGGCACGCCGACTGCTGGTCGGTCCTCCGAACGCGGAGACCTCGACCACGGTGTCGCACCCCGACCAGCGGGGGTCCCGGCACGGGCTCCGGCTGAGGGCACAGGACCTCGACCCGCCTCGGGGGTGCGGTGGCTCGCCGGGTGGGTCTCCGGGCCGCGCGGCGGACCCGCCCGCGCCGACGCGGTGGGTCCAGCGGCCCTGGTCGGCGGCCGCGGGCGAGGATGGGGTGGTGACGACCCTGAGCGACCGATGACCGACCCCACCACGCTTGACCTGCTGCTGCGTCTCGGTCGATGGGTGGTGATCGCGACGCTCTTCGGGCTGACCCTGCTCGTGCTCTCCCGCGCCCGGGGTCAGGCACGCCGGCTCGGGGCCGCCGGCTTCGCCGTCCAGGCGGTGGCGGCGCTGGCGCTGACGGTCTACTCCGAGGTCGGCCTCGGAGTCACCGCGGACCTCGGGGTGATCTTCGTCTTCCTGCTCGTCACCAGCGTGCTGGTCCCGGTGGTCGGGCTGGTCCTGCTCGCGGTGGCCCTGGTGCCGGAGGAGGACGCGGCCGGACGGTGAGGCGGCGCGTCAGCCGCCCCAGCCCATGGGGAACTCCTCGAAGGCGGTCGCCATCGCGACCCCCATCCGCTGCCCGGTCGGACGGGCGATGCCCTCGAGGAACTCCCTCGGGTCGAAGTGCTCCCAGCCCAGGCCGTCGATGTAGGCGCGGTGGGCGTCCAGCGAGGCGACCCCCGCGTCGAAGGTCGCCGTCACGTCGACCCCGTGCTCGGCCAGCGGCGACCCGTGCGCCCACACCGCGCGCACCCCGCCCCACGGCTCGAGGTCGTCGACCAGCTGCTCCGGGAAGACCCAGCGGTTGCCGGCGTCGCGCACGGCGTCGAGCGTGGCGCGGCCGACGGCGATGTGGTCGGCCTGGTTCAGGTTCCGCCCGCCCCAGGTGTCGCGCGGGTTGTTGGTCAGCACGACGTCGGGGCGGTGCCGTCGCACCGACTGGGCGATCGCGCGGCGCAGGGGCACGCCGTACTCGAGCACACCGTCGGGCAGACCCAGGAACTCGACGGCGTCGACCCCGACCAGACGGGCCGAGGCCACCTGCTCGGCCTCGCGCACCCGCCGGCAGTCGTCGGGGTGCAGGCCGTCGATGCCGGCCTCGCCGGAGGTCACCATGCAGTACGCGACCCGCTTGCCCTGACCCGTCCAGCGCGCGACGGCTGCCGCCGCGCCGAACTCCAGGTCGTCGGGGTGGGCGACCACGCAGAGCGCCGTCGCCCAGGTCTCGTCCAACGGCTCGAGGGGTCCCAGGGGTGCTGCCGGCTGCTCGGTCATGTACCGAGCGTGCCACGTCCGCAGACCGGCCTGTCGCGATCGACCCCCGAGGGTGACTCGGGCCCACCCGGGCACGGGTAGACAGGAGCCATGACCTACAAGCTGAGCCGCCTCATGTCCACCGCCACCGCCGGGTACGGCGTCTTCGCCCTCGTGCAGCCCGCCCACCTCGGCAAGGCCGTCGAGGCGCCGTCGTCCGAGATGGGCGCGTGGGAGGTCCTGGCGCGCACCTATGCCGTGCGCGACCTGGCGATCAGTTCCTTCGGGATGTTCGGCCGCTCGGGTCGCACCGTGCGTACCGCGATGAAGCTGCGGATCCTCAACGACGTCGGTGACGGCCTCGTGCTCGCCGCCCGCACCTCGGACCCCGACGTGCGCCAGAAGGTGCTCGCCGTGACGATGGGTTGGGCAGCCCTGAACACCCTGGCCCTGGTCGTCGACTCCCGTCGCAACGACGACGGGTCCACTGTCACCATTCGCTGACCTCGGGGTCGACGGTAGACCGCATGCGGCGCACCGGCGACAGCGCCACCGGGATCGTGGCGCACGCCATCACGACGGCCCCGACCACGGCCCCGACCACGGCCCCGCGGTACGCCCCGGCGGCGTCGACGAGCAGGCCCGCACCCAGCGCACCGACGGCCAGCGCACCCCAGGACAGGAACCGGTAGGCGGCGTTGACGCGGCCGCGCAGCCCCTCAGGTACCGAGAGCTGGCGCACGGTCACGGCTTGTGAGTTGGCGATCCCGATCCCGACGCCGGAGACGAGGAAGGCGGCCGCGAGCAGCAGGACCCGCCACGACGAGCCCGAGCTGAACGCGACGACGGCAAGGGGCGAGGAGTTGCCCACCACCAGGGCTGCCACCAGGCCCGGTCCGTACCCGACGGCGCGCGTCAGGCGCGCGCTGAGCGCGCTCCCCGCGAAGGCACCCACGCCGCCTGCCGTCAGCACCAGGCCGAGGACCAGCGGCCCCAGGTCGTACGTCCGCACGACCAGGACCATGAGTGACAGCATCAGCAGCTCGTTGCCGAGGTTCCAGATCGTGGCCTCGGCGGCCAGTGCCCGGACCCGCCGCTGGCGGCAGAGCGTGCGGACCCCGGCCCAGGCGGCGACCCAGCCCGGTTCCGCCGCCGGGGCCGGGCGCTGCTCGACCGTGCGGATACGGCGCAGGAAGAGGGCCGATCCCAGGTAGGCGAGCCCGTTCACCACCAGTGCCCATGGGGCGGTGATGGTCTGCACCGACGGCGTCACCTGGGGCGCCGCCGACGACGGTGTGCCCGGCCTCGTCGGGCGGCTGATGTCGGCGGTTTCGACCGCCGCGGTGGACGGCACCTGGTCGCGACTCAAGGTGTGCGGCAGCGACACCTGCAGATGGGCGTTCTACGACCACTCACGCTCGCGCACCGGCCGCTGGTGCTCCATGAAGGTCTGCGGCAACCGGGCCA
>JBBSKO010000068.1:0-10040 GCA_038256225.1 Propionibacteriales bacterium
AGGACGACGACTTCTCCCGCGCGGTGTCCTCCGAGACCGCCGAGGACCTCACCCAGCTGATGGTCGCCACGGTCGACAACGGCACGGCCAGCCCGGCCGCGATCCCGGGGATCGCCGTTGCCGGCAAGACCGGCACGGCGCAGAGCGGCCAGGACGACGTCTCGCCGTACGCCTGGTTCACCTCCTTCGCCCCCGCGGAGAACCCCGAGGTGGCGGTGGCCGTCATGATCGAGAGCGCGGACATCCCGCGCGGCGAGATCGCCGGCGGACAGCTCGGCGGACCGATCGCGAAGGCGGTCATGGAGGCGGTGATCAACCAGTGAGCGACCAGCAGCCCCCCACGCGGCCCACGCAGCAGGTCGGCGGCGGTGACGGCGGACCCGAGCGGTTCGTCGACGACCGCGGCCGCTACCGCCTCGACTCCCGGATCGCCACCGGCGGGATGGGCGAGGTGTGGCGGGCGACCGACACCATGCTCGGCCGCACCGTCGCGGTGAAGGTGCTCAAGCACGAGTACTCCGACGACCCCGACTTCCGCGCGCGCTTCGCCACCGAGGCCCGGCACGCCGCCGCCCTCGACCACCCCGGCGTGGCCCAGGTCTACGACGTGGGCGAGGGCCCCTCGCGCGACGGCTCCGGGCACCCCCAGCCGTTCCTGGTCATGGAGCTCGTCGACGGCGAGCCGCTCTCCGACATCCTGCGCCAGGGCCAGCAGGCCGGGCGGACCGTGGACCGCGAGGTGCTGCGCGACCTGCTCGCCCAGGCCGCGACCGCGATCGGCGCCGCGCACGTCGCCGGGATCATCCACCGCGACGTGAAGCCGGCCAACCTGCTGGTCACCCGTGACCGCCGGATCAAGATCACCGACTTCGGCATCGCCCGCGCCGCGGACGCCGCCGGGATCACCCAGACCGGACAGGTCATGGGCACCCCGCAGTACCTCTCCCCCGAGCAGGCCCGTGGCGAGCAGGCCACCCCGGCCTCCGACGTGTACGCCCTCGGTGTCGTCGCCTTCGAGTGCCTCGCCGGGCGTCGGCCGTTCGAGGCCGACTCGCCCGTGGCCACCGCGCTGGCCCACCTGCAGCAGCCGGTGCCGGACCTGCCCTCCGACGTCCCCGACGACCTCGCCGCCGTGGTCCGCACCGCGCTGGCCAAGAACCCCGCCGACCGCTTCCCCGACGGCAACGCCTTCGCCGCGGCGCTGCGCGAGCCGGCCACCGCCGTCCTGCCGGGCGGCCTGGCCGCCGCGGCTGCCGGCCTCGGCGCTGCCGGGCTCGCCGGCGCAGGTCTGGCGGGCGCGTCCGCCGCGGACGCCGACAGCACGCGGGTGATGCGGACCGGTGCGGTGCCTGCCGCCCCGGACACCCCGGCGGAGCCCCTCGAGCCGGTCCGGGTCGGCCGGGCCGAGGAGAGCGACGGCCGCGCCAAGGTGCTCCTGCCGGTGATCGTCGGGCTGCTGCTGGTGCTGCTCCTGCTGGTCGCCTACTTCGCCTTCCTCGGCGGGGACGACGAGACGGGCACGACCGAGCCCGGCTCGGGCGAGACCTCGGCGACCTCCGAGCCCACCCGCTCGCCCACCCAGGAGCCGTCGAGCGCCGCCCCCACCACCGAGGCTCCACCGACCTCGGCGGCCCCCACGACCGTGACCATCTCCGCCGAGGACTACCTCGGCGACGACGTCGACTCCGTGGTCGCCGCGCTCTCGGACCTCGGGCTGAGCCCGCAGCGGTCGGAGCAGGCCAACGACGGCTCCGGCGAGGAGGGCACCGTGACCGGCGTCGCCCCGGACGGCGAGCTGCCCGAGGGCGCCAGCGTCACCGTGTCCTTCCTGGGCGCGCCCCCGGCTGAGACCCCCACGCCGACGCCGACGCCCACGCCGACGCCGACGCAAACCCCGTCCGGGCAGTCCACCGAGAGCGCCCCCGGGGGCTCCGAGGACGCCCCCGGCCAGGCGCCGCGAGAAGACCCGCCGGCGCCGGACGCCGCGCCGACGCCCGCCGACAGAGACGCCGCGCCGACGCCCGCCGGCGGAGACGCCGCGCCGACGCCCGCCGACGGAGACGCCGCCACCTCGGGCACCGAGGGATGAGCAGCGACTCCGGACCGCTGATCGGCGGGCGCTACCAGCTCGGCGAGCTCCTCGGCCGGGGCGGGATGGCCGAGGTCCGCAAGGGCACCGACTCGCGACTGGGTCGTACGGTCGCGGTCAAGCGGCTGCGCACCGACCTGGCCAGCGACGACACCTTCCAGGCCCGGTTCCGACGCGAGGCCCAGTCGTCCGCGTCGCTGAACCACCCCTCGATCGTCGCGGTCTACGACACCGGCGAGGAGATCGCCGCCGACGGCGTGGCCCAGCCGTACATCGTGATGGAGCTCGTGTCCGGGCGCACCCTGCGCGACATCCTGCGCGAGGGCCGCAAGATCCTGCCGGAACGGGCGCTCGAGATCACCAGCGACGTGCTCGCGGCGCTCGACTACAGCCACCGCGCCGGCATCATCCACCGCGACATCAAGCCGGGCAACGTCATGCTCACGCCGGCGGGCGACGTCAAGGTGATGGACTTCGGCATCGCGCGGGCGATCAGCGACGCCCAGTCGACGATGACCCAGACCGCCGCCGTGGTCGGGACCGCCCAGTACCTCTCCCCCGAGCAGGCCCGCGGCGAGACCGTCGACAGCCGCTCCGACGTCTACTCCGCCGGCTGCCTGCTCTACGAGCTGCTCACCTCGCGGCCGCCCTTCGTCGGGGACAGCCCGGTCGCGGTGGCCTACCAGCACGTGCGCGAGCCGGCCCAGCCCCCGTCGGACCACGACACCGACCTGCCGCCGGAGGTCGACGCGATCGTGATGCGGTCCCTGGCCAAGCGGGTCGAGGACCGCTACCAGTCGGCGGCCGAGATGCGTGCCGACATCGAGCGCTACCTGGCCGGGGAGCAGGTGCACGCCCGCGTGCCGGCCGCATCGGTCGCCGGGGCCGCTGCACTCGGTGCGGCGGGCGCCGCCGGGGCCGCGTACGGCGCCGGTGGTGGCTCCGGTGAGACCACCGTGGTGCCGGCGCCGCCGCCGGACCCCGACGCCGGCCGCCGTCGCGGGCGCGGCCTGCTGTGGCTGCTGGTCCTGCTGGCGGTCCTGCTGCTGGCGGGTGCCGCGTTCCTGCTGCCCCGGCTGATGGAGTCCCCACCGGAACGGGACCCCGTCCCGGAGCTGGTCCGACTGACCGAGGAGGACGCCCGCACGGCGATCGGCGAGGCCGGCCTCAGCGTCGGCGAGGTCGAGTTCCGACCCGACGCCCGGATCGCCGCGGGTCGCGTGGTCGAGCAGACCCCGGACCCCGAGACGCTGGTCGTCGCGGCCACCGAGGTCGACCTGGTCGTCTCCGAAGGACCCGAGCAGGTCGAGGTCCCGACCGTCGTCGGGCAGCAGCGTCCGGCCGCGGTCGCCGTGCTCCGCGACGCGGGCCTCGGCGTCGACCCCGTCTCCGCCGAGTCCGACGAGCCCGCGGGCGCGGTCCTCTCGACCGACCCGGCCGCCGGCACGAGCGTCGCCGTCGGCACCCGGGTCACCGTGACCTACTCCGACGGCCCCGAGGAGGTGCCCTCGGTCGAGGACCTGCAGCAGGGCGAGGCCGTGCGCCAGCTCCAGGCGGCCGGTTTCAACCCGGTGGTCCGCGAGGACCCGACCAGCGTGGCGCCCGCCGGCACCGTCGTCGACCAGATCCCCGACGGCGGCACCCCGCTGGCCGAGGGCGGCGACGTCAACATCTTCGTCTCGCAGGGCGAGCCCGAGCCCACCGAGGAGCCCACCGAGGAGCCCAGCGACGACCCCTCCGACGACCCCTCCGACGAGCCGACGGACGAGCCGACGGACGAGCCGAGCGACGGGCCCACCGACGACGAGTCGTCCGACGACCCCTCCGACGACCAGCCCGAGCGGGGCCAGGACGGCCCGCGCGGGCAGGCCGCCGGCCCGGCGGTCGGGCCGGGCAGCACGGCCCGGCCGGGTGCGCTCAGGCCTTCGGCTCGGCGTAGCTGAGGTCGAGCAGGCCGTCGTAGGCCGGGGCGACGACCTCGGCCTCCAGGTCCATCCCCCACACGACGCCCCCGGACGGGTCGGCGGCGTCGGCGCGGTAGCCCGCGACGTACGGGTCGGTGTCGAGGGCGGCGACGAGGTCGGCCGGGTCGCCCACCGCGGCGATCTCGTACGGCTGGGGGTAGGGGATGCCCTGCAGCTGCACCGCGTTGCCCTCGCACTTGATGCCGGTGGTCGACACGATCCGCTGGCCCTCGACCGTCACCGCGCTCGCGCCGCCGGCCCAGAGCGCGTTGACCACGGCCTGGATGTCCTGCTGGTGCACCACGAGCTCGTTGATGTCCTGCACCCCGGCGGAGACGGCGTCGTCGATCGTCTCGGACGAGGCGTCGGCCAGGACCACGCTGACGCCGGGGCCCACCTCGGGCTCGAGCCCGGCGGAGGCCCGCAGCGCGGCCGCCTCGCTGCGCACCTCGTCGACCTCGACCGAGTCGACCGAGGCCGAGAGGTCGTCCACCTCGGTGGTGAGCTGGGAGGCACGGGCGGCCAGCGCGTCGTAGGCACGGGACTCCCCCTCGACCACGCTGACCATGTCGCGGTAGCGGCCGGGGCGCAGGTCGGTGCCGTCGCTGTTGGTGGCGCTGACCGCGAACAGCAGGCCGCTCACCACGACGATGGCGGGCGTTGCCACCCGCCACCCGGGACGCAGCGCACGGCGCGGTGCCTCGGCGGGGTCCTCCGGTTCGGTCTGGCTCACGACGACTAAGGTATCCGCCGGACCATCATCTGCCCCCCACGCCGCCGTCCGGTGGCGATGCGCGCCCGACGAGGAGCCCCTTCGTGGCCAAGACCAAGCCCCAGACCTACACCGACCCCGACCGGGGCCGCGTGGTGACGGCGCGGTTCGTCGTGGCCGTGCTGATGATGGTGGTCGGCGTCGCGTGGATCGCCTTCTACTACGTCGCGGTGCGCGCCGGGAGCCCCGTGGTCGGCGAGCCCGCCCCCGAGGCCGGCAGCCCGGCCTTCATGGCCGACCTCGGCGACTGGAACTACCTGATCGGCTTCGGCCTGCTGTTCCTGGGCCTGGTCGTCGCCGCCCACCCCTCGACCCCGCTCGGCCGCGGCCGCGGCGTCGTGGTCGGGATGCTCGGCTCGTTCCTGTTCGGCCTGGTGTGGATCTGCGTCTTCTACGTCATCAGCGACGACGTCTCCGTGCTGCCGGTCTTCGACGACCTCGGGCAGCGCAACCTCTTCGTCGGCGTGGGCGCGATGGCGGTCGGCTTCGTCTTCGCCACCAAGTGGGAGTGAGCGCGCCGCCGCGCTGACCTCGCGCGGGCCGGCCGCCCGTACCCCCTGCACAGTCCCCGACGAGATCGTCGGGGACTGTCTGCGTCCGGGGCCCGGACGGAGTTACTCACACCTGTGGAACTCCCTGTGAATAACATCGGTGTAGTTATCCACCGGATGCTCCACAGGTGTGGAAACTCCCGGTCCCGCGGCCGGACGTGGCTGTAACGCTGTGTTACTTCATCTCCTGCGTCGCCGTGACGGCGGACCAGATGAAGTAACACAGCGTTACAGCGCTCGCGGCGGTCGGACGGCGCGGCAGCGGACGGCGGAGGCGGCGGGCGCTCAGGCGAGGACGGCGATCCGGGCGGCGATGACCACCAGGACCGGGGCCGCGACGGCGGCCACCCCGGCCCACTGCCAGCGGGCCCGCTGCTGCTTCGGCGCGTAGACCAGGGCCAGCGCCAGCAGGATGCCGCCGACGAAGCCGCCGAGGTGGCCCTGCCAGGAGATGAAGCCGCGACCGACCACGGTGATTAGCAGGTTGATGCCGAGGATCACCAGGATCGGCTGGAGCGGGGCCTTCACCTTGAGCGCGACCACGAGATAGGCCGCGAACAGGCCGAAGACGGCGCCCGAGGCGCCGAGGGTGGCCTGGAACTGCGGGGCGGCCCACATCACCAGGGCCGAGGCCGACAGCGCGGAGACCAGGTAGAGGGCGAGGAAGCGCGCGCGGCCCAGGAGGCCCTCGAGCTGGGGGCCGATGACGTAGACGGCCACCATGTTCAGCAGCAGGTGGAGCACGTCGACGTGCAGGAACGCGTTGGTGACCAGCTGCCACAGCGCGCCGTCGGCGACGCCGGGCAGCCACAGCCCGCCCGAGGAGGTGCAGGAGCCGGCGTCCGGGGCGCCGAGCCCGACGCAGCCACCGTCCGGGCGCAGCACGAGGGTGCGCACCAGGCCCGAGGAGGCGCCGCCGGCCAGCACGGTCGCCAGCCACACCCCGACGTTGACCGCGATCAGCGTCAGCGACGTCGTCTGGGGGTTGGCCGAGCGGCGGCCGCCGTACGGCGTGCGTCCCTGGCGGGTCTGCTTGCGACCCTCCGCCAGGCACGCGGGGCACTGGAAGCCGACCGCGGCGTCGTTCATGCAGTCGGGGCAGATCGGGCGGCTGCACCGCTGGCAGCGGATGTGGCTCTCCCGGTCGGGGTGCCGGTAGCAGACCGGCACCCCTCCGGTGCCCGGGGCGGGCTGCTGCGTCAGTTGTCCACGACCTCGAGACGCTCGATGACGACGTCCTCGAGGGGACGGTCACCGGGGCCGGTCGGGGCCTTGCCGATGGCGTCGACGACCTCGCGCCCGGCCTGGTCGGCGACCTCGCCGAAGATGGTGTGCTTGAAGTTCAGCCACGGGGTCTTGCCGAGGGTGATGAAGAACTGCGAGCCGTTCGTGCCCGGGCCGGCGTTGGCCATGGCGAGCAGGTAGGGCTTGTCGAAGGTCAGCTCGGGGTGCGGCTCGTCCTTGAACGTGTAGCCGGGGCCGCCGGTGCCGGTGCCGGTCGGGCAGCCGCCCTGGACCATGAAGCCGTCGATGATGCGGTGGAAGACGAGGCCGTCGTAGAACGGGCCGCTGCGGCCGCGGCCGTCGTCGTAGGACTTCTCACCGGTCGCCAGACCGGTGAAGTTGGCGACGGTCTCCGGCGCGTGGTCGGGGAAGAGGTCCACGGAGATGGCGCCGCGGTTGGTGTGGAGGATGGCCTGCTTCGGCATGGGTGAGGGTGCCTTTCCGGTCGGTCTGTCGTCGGCGTCGTCGCGGGTCCCGCGGGGTCTTCGCCCCGCGCCCGCGGCCGGTTCCGCCACCCGTGCGGGTGGAGGTCGTCCCCGGCGATCCTGCCATGATCATCAAGCGGAGCGTGTGCCGCCCGCCCCCGGCGCGTGGTCGGTCCGGCCCGCTCATGATTGAGTGAGACCCCGAGACCACCACTGCAGAGGGACGTTCGCATGGCACTGCGCAAGAAGAAGAAGACCCTGCTCGCCCAGGCGGGCGGCGTCGGCCTGGCAGTCAAGGCGAAGCCTCACGTCGAGTCCGCCCTCACCTCCGCGGGCGACTTCGTGACCAACACCGCGATCCCCGCGCTCCACGACGTCCGCGAGAAGGCCGGCCCCGCGCTGGCCGACGCCCGCGACAAGGCCGCGCCCTACGTCGCCGACGCCCGCGACAAGGCCGCGCCGTACGTCTCCGAGGCGCGCGACAAGGCCCTCGAGGTCGGCACGCCGTACGTCACCCAGGCCCGCGACCTCTCCGCGCCCTACGTGGCCGACGTCCGCAGCAAGGCCGCGCCGCACCTCGCGACCGTGCGCGACCGCACCGCTCCCCTGGTCCACGAGGCCAAGGTGAAGGCCGCTCCGGTGGTCGCCGCCGGGGCTGCCGCCGCCGGCTCGAAGGCCGCCGCGGTCAAGGAGCTCGCCGACGCCAAGGTCGCCGAGCTGTCCGGTCAGCCGCAGAAGAAGAAGCGCAGCAAGCTCAAGACGCTGCTCGTCGTGGCGGGCCTCGCCGGCGCCGCGGCCCTGGTGGCCAAGAAGCTGCAGGGCTCGCAGGAGGACCCGTGGCAGTCCTCCTACACCCCGACCCCGCCGCCCGCCCCGGCCTCGACCACGACGCCCCCGTCGCCGGTCGCCGCGGACTCCGCCGGTCTCGACGACTCGGCCGGTTCCTCGCCCGACGAGGCCCTCGCCGACGCCGCGGGCACCCCGCACTCGGCCACCACGCCGGACGACCCGGCCGAGGTCGTCGACGTGGACGGCCAGCACAAGGCCTGAGCACCACCCCGAACGACCCCGCACCAGCAGACGGCCCGGCCCCTCCCGGGGTCAGGCCGTCGGTGCGTTCGGACGTGCGGCCGGCGCGGCCGCCCGACGACGTACGGCACCCGGGGCCAGCGGCTCGGGTCGGTGCTCGTCGACCCAGGCGTCGATATGGGCCCACCAGTCGTAGAGCCACTCGATCCGGGCGTCCCGGTCGACCGGGACCTCCTCGCGCGGCACCCGCCACCACCGCATGATCAGCTGCTTGTCCATCGGCACCTCGCGCCACAGGTCGGCCGCGGTCAGCAGGTGGTCGAGCCCGGTGTGGGCGACCAGCACGACGTCGGCCTCCGGGGCGGCGTCCAGGGCGGCCAGCAGGCCGCCGGGACGGGGCGCGAGGACGTGGGTGAGGCCCTCGGCGCGCCGCGCCATCGGCTCGAGACCGCGCTCGCGCAGCCGGTCGATGCCGCGCTGGCGGCGGCCGGGGGTGAAGTTGCCGCCCTCGGGGAAGATCACGAACGCGTCGTCGTCGTCGAGACCGGTGGCCAGCGCCGCCACCTGGGCCTCCAGCGTGTCACCGGTGTCACCGCCCGGGGTCACGAACCGCGACGGGATCCGGCCCAGGAGCACCCCGGCGAGCGGGTCCCAGGCGATGGTGTCCTTCAGCACGATCCGCGGCTCGCGGCGGTACCAGTGCAGCAGGGCGTGCACCAGCACCAGCGAGTCGCCGGGTCCGGCGTGCCGGCTGGCGACGAGCAGCGGGTGGCCGGGATGGGCGTCGGGGTCGGGACCCTCGGTGACCACCTGGAGGTTCAGCACGCGCTCGGCACGCCCGAAGAGCACCCAGGTCATCCCCTGGGCCAGGTCGTAGTGCACGCCCTCCCAGTACGGCGTGCGGAGCCGGCGCCCGAACCCGCTGGCCACCCACCAACCCAGCAGCACCGCGAGGCAGACCGTCTCGATGCTGAGCCACACGACGAGCAGCCAGAACAGCCGCAGGGCCCGCCAGCGCCCGCTCATCACCGGCGACACCAGCGCGCTCACGACGATCCCGACCGGCAGCAGGGCCCAGACCAGCACGGTCAGCGCCACGACCGCCGGGGCCAGCACGAACCGGCGCACCACCCAGGTGCGCCGCGCGGTCGCGCTGGTCCAGCTCACGGGGTGCCCGTGACGGCCACGTCGTGCTCGGCGAGGTAGGCCCGCGTGGCGTCGTACGTCGCCTCGATCCGCCGCGCGACGCCGGCGATGTCGCGGAAGGCCGTCAGCGAGTCGTCGCGCGCCGACGTGCCACGGGCCGGCAGCACGTGGCACTCGACCTCGGGACGGGCGCCGGCGACCAGCTCGAGCTCGCGCGCGAACCGGTGGCGGCGCGCGATCTCGAAGGCGACCCGGGCGACCTGCCAGGGGCGCTGCGGGACCGCGAGCGGCCGGTCGACCCGGCCGACCTGGAGCACGAAGACCCGGGTCGCCCCGAGCTCCACGGCCCGCCCGAGCGGGATCGAGTTCACGATGCCGCCGTCGAGGTAGTGCTGCCCGTCCACCTCGGCGGGCGGCAGCAGGCCGGGGACGGCCGCGCTGGCCATCACCGCCGGCGCGACCGGGCCGCGGGTGAACCAGTGCTCCGCCGCCCGCTCGATGCTGGCCGCGCACACCTCGAGCCGCACCGGGAGGTCCTCGAAGCGGGCACCGCCCAGTTCGGCCTCGACCCGGCGGCGCAGGGGTGCCGCGGAGTAGAGGTGGGTGCCGGTGGTCAGGGCACGGCGCAGGGTGCGCAGCCGGCGGTCGCCGTAGAGCTCCTCACCGGGCTCCGCGACCGAGCGCCACAGCGAGGTCAGCCGGTCGGCCACCTCCGGGGTCGGGTCGCTGGCCACCAGCGCGCCGTTCAGGGCTCCGACGCTGGTGCCGAGCACCAGGTCG
>JBBSKO010000069.1:0-9825 GCA_038256225.1 Propionibacteriales bacterium
CCCGCGACCCGCTAACCTCCGCCCATGTCGTACTTCGTGACCGGTGCCACAGGGTTCATCGGTCGTCACCTCGTCACCGAGCTGCTCGCGAACCGTGAGGGCGACGTGTTCGTCCTGGTCCGTGAGGGCTCCCAGGACCGCCTCGACACGCTGCGCCGCGGGTGGGACAGCGACCGTGTCGTGCCGGTGCTCGGTGACCTCGGCCAGGAGGGTCTCGGCGTCGACCCGGCCTGGGTGGCCGAGCACGCCGGGGAGGTGCACCACGTCTTCCACCTCGCCGCGATCTACGACATGACGGCGGACGCGGCGACCAACGAGGCGCTCAACGTCGACGGGACCCGCCACGCCCTCGACCTGGCCCAGGCGCTGGACGCGGGCTGCTTCCACCAGGTGTCGTCGGTGGCCGTCGCGGGCGACTTCCAGGGCCGCTTCGACGAGACGATGTTCGCCGAGGGCCAGCACCTGCCCTCGCCGTACCACCGCACCAAGTACGAGTCCGAGCGGATCGTGCGCGAGGAGTCCTCGGTGCCGTGGCGGGTCTACCGCCCCGCGATCGTGGTCGGGCACTCCGAGACCGGCGTCATGGACAAGGTCGACGGGCCGTACTACTTCTTCCCGGCGCTCAAGGCGCTCCGTGGCGCGTTGCCGTCCTGGGTGCCGCTGGCCGGGATGGACCTCGGCCGCACCAACCTGGTGCCGGTCGACTACGTCGCCGCCGCGATGGACCACCTCGCGCACCTGCCCGGCCACGACGGCGAGGCCTTCCACCTCGTCGACCCCGACCCGCAGCCGGTGGTCGACGCGTTCAACGCCTTCGGCACCGCGGCCGGTGCGCCCACGTTCCGGACCCCGGTGGAGTCCGGGCTGGCCAAGGTCTCCTCGCGCCCGCTTCTCCCCCGGGCGCTGCGCCCGGCCTCCCTGCTCAACGCGGTCGTCCGCACCGCGCCCGCGCAGGTGCTGCTCGACCAGACCGTCGGTCGCCTCGGCCTGCCGGCCGAGGTGCTCGCGCACACCTCGTTCACCGCCGTCTTCGACTCCCGGCGCACCGAGGAGCTGCTCGGCGGTTCCGGGATCGCGGTGCCCGACCTCGACTCGTACGCCGCCCTGCTGTGGAACTACTGGGAGGAGCACCTCGACACCGCGACCGCCCGCGACCCGAAGGCGCGCGCGGCGCTCGAGGGCAAGCACGTGCTGATCACCGGCGCCTCGTCCGGGATCGGCCAGGTCGTCGCGCTCAAGGTCGCCCAGGCCGGCGGCATCCCGGTCCTGGTCGCGCGCGGCAAGGACAAGCTCGAGGAGACCCGGGCCGCCATCGAGCTGCGCGGCGGCACCGCCCACGTCTACCCGTGCGACCTGTCGGACCTCGACGCGATCGACACGCTCTGCGCGCAGCTCGCGGAGGACCTCCCCACGATCGACGTGGTCGTCAACAACGCGGGCCGCTCGATCCGGCGCTCGCTGCGCCTGTCGGAGGACCGCTTCCACGACTTCGAGCGCACCATGCAGCTGAACTACTTCGGCGCGATCCGCCTGGTGATGGGCCTGCTGCCCCTGATGCGCGAGCAGCGCGCGGGCCACGTGGTCAACATCAGCTCGATCGGGGTCCAGACCTCACCGCCGCGCTTCTCGGCCTACGTCGCCTCCAAGGCCGCGCTCGACGCCTGGAGCAACGTGGTCGCCTCCGAGCTGGTCGGCGACGGCGTCACCTTCACCGGCATCCACATGCCGCTGGTGCGGACGCCGATGATCGCGCCGACCAAGCTCTACGACAAGTTCCCCACGATCTCCCCCGCCCAGGCCGCCGACCTGGTGATCCGGGCGGTCGTCGAGCGGCCGCACGAGATCAACACGTTGCTCGGCAACGCCGGCGCCGTCGTGCACACCGTGGCCCCGAAGGCCGCCTTCCGGGTGCTCAACATGGCCTACCACGTCTTCCCGGACTCGGCCGCGGCCAAGGGCACCGTGCCCGAGGGCGGCGTCCGCGAGACCGAGCAGATCGTGCTGGCCCGGGTGCTCCGCGGCGTGCACTGGTAGTCGACCGACCGGCCGACCGGGACTGGATGGGCGTTCCCCGGGGTTCGCGCGCCTTGCAAGGCGCGCGCAGCCGGGGAATCCCCGCTCGGGCGGGGATTCCTGGGGCAGACGGTGCGCGTGTGATGACAGGGGTCAGTCGCCGAGCGCGACCGGGCGGGCCGGGTCGCTGACCCAGTCGCTCCAGCTGCCCGCGTACAACGCGGCGGGGACGCCGGCGACCTCGAGGGCCAGCAGGTCGTGGCAGGCGGTGATGCCCGAGCCGCAGTACGCCACCACGGGCGCGCCGGCCACGGCGCCGGCCCGGGCGTACGTCTCCTGCAGCTGCGCCGCCGGCAGGAACCGGCCCGCGGCGTCGAGGTTGGCACCGGTCGGGACGTTCACGGCCCCGGGCACGTGGCCGGCCACGGCGTCGACGGGTTCGTGCTCGCCGGAGTAGCGCGGCGCGTCCCGGGCGTCGAGGAGCACCACCGCACCGCCCGCACCCGCACCACCGTCCCCACCGGCCCGGGCGACCTCCGCCGCGACGTCGGCGGCACCGACGACCGGCATCGCCCCCGGACGCGGTGTGAAGCTCCCGCCGCGCGATGGGCGCTCGGCGGTGGCGGTCCGCTCGACCTCCCCACCGTCGGCGACCCACGCCGACCAGCCCCCGTCCAGCACCCGCACGTCGCGGTGGCCGAGCCAGCGCAGCAACCACCACGCCCGGGCGGCGGCCCGCCCGGCCCAGTCGTCGTAGACCACGACCGGACGGTCGTCCTCGACGCCCACCCGACGCAGCGCCTCGGCCAGCCGGTCGGGGTCCGGCAGGGGGTGCCGGCCGCCCCGCCCGTCGGGCGCGACCGGCCCGGCCAGGTCGGTCGGGAGGTCGACGTACGCCGCCCCGGGCACGTGACCGGCCGCGTAGGCGGCGGCCCCGTGCGCGTCCCCGAGCCGCCAGCGGACGTCGAGCACGGTCGGGCCGCGTGGCCCGCGACGGCGGGGGTCGTCGCGGGCGAGCAGCGCCTGCAGCGCGGGGACGTCCAGCAACGGGGTCGGGGGCACCGCCCCATCCTGCCCGAGTCGGCCCGCGCGGGAGGTCCGTGGGACGATCCCGCCCGTGGCCGAACTGCACTTCTTCACCGGGACGATGGACTCCGGCAAGAGCACGCTCGCGCTGCAGACCAACCACAACCACGCCGCCCGGGGCCGCGCCGGGCGCATCTTCACCGCCCACGACCGGGCCGGCGAGGCCACCCTGTCCAGCCGGCTCGGGCTTACGCACGAGGCGATCGAGGTGCAGGCCGACTTCGACTTCTGGCGCTACGTCGTGGACTCGCTGACCCGCGGCGGCCGGATCGACTACCTCGTGTGCGACGAGGCCCAGTTCTACACCGCCCTGCAGGTCGAGCAGCTGGCCAAGGTCGTCGACGAGCTGCAGGTCGACGTCTTCGCCTTCGGCATCCTCACCGACTTCCGCACCTCGCTGTTCCCCGGCAGCGCCCGGCTCGTGGAGCTGGCCGACCGCACCCACGTGCTCCAGGTCGAGGCGCTGTGCTGGTGCGGCAAGCGGGCCACCCACAACGCCCGGACCGAGGACGGCGTGATGGTCCTCGAGGGCGACGTCGTGGTGGTCGGCGACGTCGAGGGCGACACGCCGCCCGACCCGCCCGTCCCCGGTGGCCCGGGCGTCGCGGGCGAGCCCGAGGTGGCGTACGAGGTCCTCTGCCGCCAGCACCACCGGCGGCGGTTGACCGCGGCGCGGGCCCGCGCGGTCAGCCTCGGCGTCGACCCGCTGCCATTCGGCTGAGCAGGCTGCGGACCGGCTCTCAGGCCGTGGCCCGGGGCGGCAGCAGCGGGACCTCCCACCGCACCTCCGTGCCCCGTCCGACGCCGCCACCGAGGGTGAGCCGGCCGCCGTGGCGCAGGGCGCGGTGGCGCATGTTGCCCAGCCCGCTGTCGCGCTCGGGGTCACCGATGCCCTGACCGTCGTCGCGCACGACCAGGACGACGGCGTCGTCGCGCACGGTGACCTCGACCCGCAGCGTCGTCGCCTGCGCGTGCCGACCGGCGTTGCTGATCGCCTCGGTCAGCACGGCGAGCAGGTCCGGCACGACCGCGTCGGGGATGCCGGTGCGCACCGGCCCGGTGAACCGCAGGTACGGCCGGAAGCCCAGCACCGGCTCCGACCAGGCGACCACGTCGCAGACCTGCTCGTGCACGTCGCGCGTCTGACCGGCACGGCGGAGCTGGTGGATCGCCGTGCGGAGGTCGCGGATCGTCTCGTCGATCTGCTCGACGGCGTCGTCGAGCCGCTGCGCGTGCTGCTCGGGCGGCAGGCGTCCGATCGACTCCAGCCCGAGGCCGACCGCGAACAGACGCTGGATGACGACGTCGTGCAGGTCGCGGCCGATCCGGTCCCGGTCGCGGAGCACGGCCAGCTGACGCTGGTCGGCCTGGGCCTGGGAGACCTTGAGCGCCAGCGAGGCCTGCTGGGCGAAGCCGGCCGGCAGCGCCGACTCGAGCCGGTCGAACCGGTCCCGGTCCTCCGGCGCCCAGGCCAGGCCGAGCGCACCGCGGGCCCCGTCGGCCTGCAGCGGCACCACGATCCCTGGCCCGACCCGCGGCCAGCCGGGGATCAGCCCGTGCTGCGTCATGCGCTGGTCCTGGGAGAGGTCGTCGAGACGCAGCGGCTCCCCCGAGCTCAGCACGCTGCGGGCCAGCGACCGGTCCAGCGGGAGGGTGCGCATGTACTCGATGTCGACGTCGGCCCCGGACACCACCCGCAGCTCGAGCCCGTCGGCGTCGGCGCCGGAGATCACCCAGGAGACCGTGGCGCCCGCGAGCTCGCGGGCGCGGTCGGCGACCAGCTGCAGCGCGTCGATCTCGGTGGTCTGCTCGAGCAGGCGTGCGGTGATCTCGGCGGTGGCGGCGAGCCACCGCTCGCGGCGCCGCGCCTCGGAGTGCAGGCGCGCGTTCTCGATGGTGACGCCGGCCGCCGCCGCGAGCGCGACGACGATCTCCTCGTCCTCCTCGTCGAACGCGGTCGCGGCCACCAGGCGCAGGTGGCCGAAGACCTGGTCGCCCACGCGGACCGGGACCTCCATCCACGCCCCCGGCAGCAGGAGGTCCTCCCCCGGCGGCGGCGCGGTGCCGTGCTCCATGAAGAGCCGCGACGGCTCGACCGAGTCCGGTCCGACGACGCTGAGCACGACGTACCGGGCCCCGACGAGGGACGCCCCGAGGTGCACCAGGCGGGCCAGCAGGTCGTCGACCTGCCCGGTGCGCGCCAGGCCGACCACGGCCTCGAGCAGCAGGCTCCACCGGTGGGTACGGCCCTCCGTCACCGGCTCCTGGTCCGGCCCCTGGTCCACCCGTCGCCCGCGCTGCTCAGGACCGGTCGGGCAGGTTCTTGGTGGCGAAGATGGCGGCCTGGGTGCGGCTGTCGAGCCCCAGCTTGGCCAGCAGCGAGGAGACGTAGTTCTTCACCGTCTTCTCGGCCAGGAAGATCGTCGAGGCGATCTGGCGGTTCGTCATCCCCTCACCGATGAGGGCGAGGATCTTCTGCTCCTGACCGGTGAGCTGGTCGATCGCCGAGGCCTGCTGCGCGCCGGTGCGCAGCCGCTCGAGCACGGCGGTGGTGACCGCCGGGTCCAACGTCGACTGCCCGGCCGCGACGCGGCGCACGGTGTCGATCAGCTCGTTGCCGCGCACCTGCTTGAGGACGTAGCCGGCCGCGCCGGCCATGATCGCGGAGAACAGCGCCTCGTCGTCGTCGAAGGAGGTCAGGATCAGGGCGGCGATGTCGGGGTTGGCCGAGCGCACGTCGCGGCACACGTCGACGCCGGACCCGTCGGGCAGGCGCCCGTCGAGGACCGCGACGTCGGGTGCCAGCGCCAGGATCTGCTCGACCGCGTCGACGGCCGAGCCGGACTCCCCCACGACCTCGATGCCGGGCTCGGAGGAGAGCAGGTCACGGATGCCGCGGCGGACGATCTCGTGGTCGTCGAGGAGGAAGACCCGGACGGGTCGCTGCGACCCTGCCTCCGGTCCGGTCACGTCGGGTTCGGCCACGCCGTCACGATAGCCCCACCTGCCCCCCCGACGCGGGAGAACTACTCCCAGAAGACCCGTTCGACCACGGCGCGCACCCGCCGCGCGCTGCGCAGGTAGTCGTTGACCATCGCGTCGGTCGAGGCCGGCGGGTAGCCGAGGACCGCAGCCACGGCCGCCCGCTCGCGCGCGTCGCGCGGCAGCTCGTCGCCGCCCTTGGCCCGCACCAGCGTCACCGCGTTGCGGGTCCTGCTGGCCAGACGCCAGCCGTCCGCGAGCACCATGGCGTCCTCGGCGTCCACCAGCCCGGCCCCGCTCGCGGCCTCGAGCGCGGCCAGGGTCTGCGGCGTACGGAGCGCCTCGACGCGTCCGGCGTGGCGCATCTGCAGCAGCTGCACGCTCCACTCGATGTCGGCCAGCCCTCCCCGGCCGAGCTTGAGGTGCAGCCGGGGGTCCGCGCCGCGGGGCAGGCGCTCCTGGTCGATGCGGGCCTTCAGCCGGCGGACCTCGAGGACGCCCTCGTCGCTGATCCCGGCGGCGGGGTAGCGCACCGGGTCGATCAGGGCGTGGAACCGCTCGCGCAGCCCCGCGTCGCCGACGACCGCGTCGGCGCGCAGCAGCGCCTGCGCCTCCCACGTCTGCGACCACCGGGCGTAGTAGGCGGCGTACGACTCGATCGTGCGCACCAGCGCGCCCTGCCGGCCCTCCGGACGCAGGTCGGCGTCGACCACGAGGGGCAGGTCGGCCCCCGGCTGGGCGAGCAGCCGTCGTACGTCGTTGGCGACCGCCTGGGCGAACCCGGCCGCGGCCGCGGGGTCGGCGCCGGGCACCGGCTCCTGGACGAACAGGACGTCGGCGTCGCTGCCGTAGGACAGCTCGAACCCGCCGTAGCGTCCCATCGCCACCACGGCCAGGCGGGCGGGCTGCTCGTCGAGGCCGCGCTGCGCGGCGACCCCGCGGGCGACGACGTCCAGCGTCGCCTGCAGGGTGGCGTCGGTGAGCCGGGAGAGCCCGCGCCCCACGTCGGCGACGTCGGTGAGGCCGAGCAGGTCGCCGACCGCGATCCGGAAGAGCTCGCGGCGCCGCACCACGCGGATCGCGCGCACCCCCTTCTCGCTGCCGTCCTGGCGGGACGCGGTGGCCGCCATCTCGTCCCCGACGTCCTCCGCCGAGCGCGGAGCCAGGTCCTCGAGCAGCATCCGGACACCCCGCGGCTCCCGCTCGAGCAGGTCGGTGGCGTAGCGCGACGTGGAGAGCACGTGCGCCAGCCGCTCGGCGACCTCGCCCTCGTCGCGCAGGGTGGTGAGGTACCACGGCGACTCGCGCAGGGCCTCGCTGATCCGACGGAAGCGGAACAGCCCGGCGTCGGGGTCGGGGCCCACGGCGAACCAGTGCAGCATCACCGGCAGCAGGGTCCGGCGGATCGAGGCCGTGCGCGAGACGCCGTCGGTGAGCGCCTCGAGGTGGCGCAGCGCGGCGTCGGGGTCGTCGTAGCCGAGCGCGGTCAGCCGGGTGCGTGCCGCGGCCGAGGACAACCGCACCTCGGTGCCGGGCACCTGCGCCACGGCGGTCAGCAGCGGGCGGTAGAAGAGCTTCTCGTGCAGCCGGCGCACCTCCCGCCGGTGCCCCTGCCAGGCCTTGACCAGGCTCGCCGCCGGGTCGTTGTAGTAGCCCATGCTGCGCGCGAGGCGTCGCAGCGCGACCTCGTCGTCCGGCACCACGTGGGTGCGGCGCAGCTGGTACAGCTGGATGCGGTGCTCGAGGGTGCGCAGGAACGCGTACGCCCGGTGCAGCTGCTCGCCGTCCTCCCGCCCCACGTAACCGCCCCGGGTCAGGTCGGCCAGGGCGCTGAGGGTGGTGGGGGCGCGGATCGTCTCGTCGGCCCGGCCGTGCACGAGCTGGAGGAGCTGGACGGCGAACTCGACGTCGCGCAAGCCCCCCGAGCCGAGCTTGAGCTGGCGCTCGGCGTCACGGGCCGGGATGTGGTCGACGACCCGGCGTCGCATCGCCCTGGCCTCCTCGACGAACCCGTCGCGGTCAGCCGCGGTCCAGACGAAGGGCGTGACCACGTCGAGGTACTCCCGACCCAGGCGCAGGTCGCCGGCCACCGGGCGGGCCTTGAGCAGCGCCTGGAACTCCCACGGCTTCGCCCAGCGCTCGTAGTAACCGGCGTGGCTGGCCAGCGTCCGGGTCAGCGGGCCGGACGTGCCCTCCGGGCGCAGGTTGGCGTCGACCGGCCAGATCGTGCCCTCGCCGGTCTGCTCGGAGCAGATCCGCATCATCTGCGAGGCCACCTGGGTGGCGGCGCGGGTGGCGGCGTCGGGAGAGGCGCCCTCAACCGGCTCGTGGACGAAGACGACGTCGACGTCGGAGACGTAGTTGAGCTCGTGCCCGCCGCACTTGCCCATCGCCACCACGGCCAGCCGCGCCAGCGCGTGCTGCTCGCCGACGCGGACGCGGGCCACGGCCAGCGCGGCCTCGAGCGTCCCGGCGGCGAGGTCGGCCAGCTCGGCGGCGGCGTCGTCGATGGCGACGTCGTGGGTCAGGTCGCGGGCGGCCAGACGAAGCAGCAGCCGGCGGTACTCCACCCGCAGCGCGTCGACGGCCTCGGCGTCCGGGGCGGCCGAGACCGGGAGGTCGTCGGCCGGGTCGGCGCCGACCGCCCGGAGGAGGTCCGCGCGCAGCGCCCAGGCCGGCGGCCGGGTCGAGCCCAGGGTCGGGTCGGTGAGCTCCAGGGCGTGCTCGGGATGGCGCACGAGGTGCTCGGCCAGGGCCGCGCTGGCCCCCAACACGCCGAGCAGCCGCATCGCGAACCCCTCGTCGTCGACGAGCTCGCCCTGCAGGACCCGTCCTCCGCCCTCACGGGCCTCCTCGGCCGCCTCGAGCAGCCGCAGCAGCGCGGCGGTCGCGGCGTCGGGGTCGGCGGTGCGCCCCAGGATGGCCAGCAGCGCGTCGGGCGGCGGGGGGCCGAACCGCTCGAGCGCCTCGAGGTCGCGGCGCCCGGACTCCAGGTCGCTGAACCCGAGCCGGGCCAGCGACCCGCGGCCGCCGGGGGTACGGCGGGTGGGTGCGGTCATCGGGCCGGCTCAGATGACCGGCAGCATCGTGTCGCGCTCGTAGGCGGAGACCTGCCCGCGATAGTCGGCCCACTCCGCCCGCTTGTTGCGCAGCACGAAGTCGAAGACGTGCTCGCCGAGAGCGTCGGCGAGGAGCTCAGAGTCCTCGGCGATCAGGATCGCCTCCTTCAGGCTCTCCGGCAGCGGGTCGATGCCCAGGCTCTGCCGCTCGCGGTCGGTCAGCGTCCAGACGTCGTCCTCGGCCTCGCGGGGCAGCTCGTAGTCCTCCTTGATGCCCTTGAGCCCGGCGGCGAGCACCACGCTGTAGGCCAGGTAGGGGTTGCACGCCGGGTCGATCGTGCGCAGCTCGACGCGGGTGGACTGGCCCTTGAGCGGCTTGTACATCGGCACCCGGACCATGGCGGACCGGTTGTTGTGGCCCCAGCAGATGTAGGACGGTGCCTCGGTGCCGAACATCATCCGCTTGTAGCTGTTGACCCACTGGTTGGTGATCAGGCTCAGCTCGGGGGCGTGCTTGAGGATGCCGGCGATGAACTGCCGCCCGGTGCGCGAGAGCTGGTACTCGGACCCGGCCTCGTAGAACGCGTTCTGGTCGCCCTCGAAGAGCGAGAGGTGCGTGTGCATCCCCGACCCGGGGTGGGTGGTGAAGGGCTTGGGCATGAAGGAGGCCCAGATGCCCTGGCTC
>JBBSKO010000070.1:0-9734 GCA_038256225.1 Propionibacteriales bacterium
GCTGATGTACCGCAACAGCGCGGCCGCCGACCCGCTCGAGGCGCACCTGTCGGACTCCCTGGCGATGTTCCACGCCTCGATCGGCGACGGCAAGGAGGGCGTGGCCGCCTTCAGAGAGAAGCGCGCGCCCCGCTTCACCGGTCGGGCCTCCGACCTGCCCCGCGTCTTCGACTGACCACCGGGCCGACTCTCGCCGACGAGAGAACGTACACAAGCCTCACCGTCATGGTCGGTCTCTGCATCCCTGCAGGTCAGGAGGGTGCTGGGCAGCATGTCCGTCGCAGATCCGGCCGACTGTACGTTCTTTCGTCGCGACGGCCCCCGTCACGGACGCCCGGTGACCGTGCCGACCACCGTCGCGCGGCGGGCGGTGCGCCGCAGCGTGGCCAGCACCGCCGGGCCCAGCAGCGCGATCGCCACCGCGTTGGTGATCGCGCGACCGGTGTCGAAGCTGCCGGTCGAGGTGATCAGCGTGTAGCGCAGGAACGCCATCAGGTTCTCCCCCAGCGGCGCCCCGGGCACGTAGGTCAGGTCGCCGGAGACGCCGGGCACGCCGATACCGAGCACGAACGGCCACCCCGAGAGGTTCAGCAGGAGCCCGTAGGCGTACGCCGCGAGCACGCCGTAGACGGCGAGCATCACGATCTCGGCCCGTCCGCGGACGCGCTGCGGCAGCAGCCCGGCGCCCATCCCGACCCAGGCGGACACGAGCATCTGGAAGGGCAGCCACGGCCCGACCCCGGCGGTCATCAGCGCGGAGGCGAACAACGCGGTGCACCCCAGCGCGAAGCCGAACCCGGGCCCGAGCACCCGCCCGGCGAGGATCAGCAGGAAGAAGACCAGCTCGATCCCCCCGGTCCCGGCCGAGACCCCCCGCAGCACCGCGATCAGCGCGCTGAGCACCCCGAGCACCGCGAGCACGCGTGGATCGAGGCCGCCCTCGGAGATCTCGGCCAGCACGACGACGAGCACGAGCGGCACGAGGGCCAGGAAGAGGAAGGGCGGGTCCACCCGGTCACCCGCCGCGGGCTGGAGCAGCAGGGGCCAGCCGAGCATCATCAGCCCGCCGACCGAGGCCAGCGCGAGCACGGCGGCGGTGCGCCGGGTGACCGGGACCGCGGCGGGGCGCGGGGCCCGCGCGCCGGGGCGCACCGGGGCGCTCACGACCGGGCTCCGAGCGAGGCGGCGACCTCGTCGACGCGCAGCCACGGCGCCCCGAGCACCTTGGTGACCTGGGGTGCGAAGGCCGGGGACTCCGCGACCACCCGGCGCACCGGGCCCGACGAGACGACCTCGCCCTCCGACATCACCACGACCCGGTCGGCGCAGAGCGCGACGAACTCGACGTCGTGCGTGGCCACCAGGGCCGTGCGCCCGTGGCCGACCAGGCGGCGCAGCAGCTCGGCCAGGCGGGCCTTGGCTGCGTAGTCCAGGCCGCGCGTGGGCTCGTCGAGCAGGAGCACCGGCGGGGTGGCGCTCAGGACGACGGCCAGCGACAGCGCCATCCGCTGCCCCTCCGAGAGGTCGCGTGGGTGCTGCTCGTCGGGGATGCCGGGGGCGAGCCGGTCCAGCACGTCGCGGGCGCCGGGGCCCGCGGTCGAGCACTCGGCCGCGACCGTGTCGAGGTAGAGCAGGTCCGCGGGATTCTGCGGGAGAAGCCCCACCAGCTCCCGGCGCCGGTCGGCGTCGGCCTCCCCGGTGTCGGTGCCCCCGACCCGGACCCGGCCCGAGCGACGGTCGCCCGAGCCCTGGAGGGTCCACAGCAGGGAGGACTTGCCGCATCCGTTGCGGCCCATCAGCGCCGTCACCACCCCGGCCGGCAGGGTCAGGTCGAGGTCGCGCACCGCCACGGTGGGGCCGTGCACGACGGTCACGCCGGTCGCGGTGAGGACGGCGTCGCCGGCGGGCGGGGCGTCGTCGTAGGCCGGGGGCGCGCCCAGGTCGAGGCCGCGCGCGCGGCGCCGGGCGTCGCGGACGTCGAGCGGGAGCGGGGACCAGCCGGCCAGCCGGCCCAGCTCGACGATCGGCGGGACGACCGGGGAGCCGGCCAGGACCTCGGCGGTCCCGCCGACCCGGACCCGGCCGTCCCCGGTCATCAGGCACATCCGGTCGGCGAACGGCACGACCCGCTCCAGGCGGTGCTCGGCCAGGAGGACCGAGACGCCGAGGTCGCGCACCAGCCGGGCCAGGGTGGCCAGCACCTCCTCGGCAGCCGTCGGGTCCAGGGCCGAGGTGGGCTCGTCGAGGACCAGCAGCCGGGGGTGCATGGTCAGCACCGAGCCCAGCGCGACCCGCTGCTGCTGCCCGCCCGAGAGGGTGCGCAGGTCGCGCGAGCGCAGGTCGGCCACGCCGAGCAGGTCGAGGGTCTCCTCGACCCGACGCCTCATCGTGGTGGGCGCCAGGCCGAGCTGCTCCATGCCGTACGCCAGCTCCTCCTCGACGGTGTCGGTGACGAACCCGGCCGCGGGGTCCTGACCGACGTAGCCGATGGCGTGCGCCCGCTCGCGCGGCGGCGTGCGGACGATGCTGGTGCCGTCGAGCAGCACGTCGCCCTCGAGCCGGCCGCCGGAGAAGCGCGGGACCAGGCCGGTGACGACCCCGAGCAGAGTCGACTTGCCGACCCCGGTCGGTCCGGAGACCAGGAGCAGCTCGCCCTCCTCGACGGTCAGGTCGACGCCGTCCAGGACCGGGGCGGCCGGGAGCGGGCCCTCCCGGTCGGCGGGGTCGGTGGGGTCGGCGGGGTCGGCGGGGTCGGCGGGGTCGGTGGAGTCGTAGCGCAGCGCGATGCCGCGGAGGTCGATCATGCGGCCACCGCCGGCTCCCGGCGCCGCAGGGCCACGGGGTCGGGCCGCGCGGCCAGGACCGGTGGTGGCGCGGCCAGCGCCGCGACGAGCCCGAGCAGCGGGCCGACGAGCGCGAGCAGGGTGACCGGCGGGACGGCCGACAGGTCGGGGTAGGCCACGGCGACCTGGGGGGCGACGAGCACGAGGTCGCCGACCCGGAGGCCGGAGGCCAGCGCCGTGCCGGCCACCGCCACGGCGACCCCGCTGGCCGCGACCACCACCTCGGGCCACCGCCACCGGTCGGGGCGGTAGCGGGTGCGCTCCACGCGGCGCCCGGCGCTGACCAGCCCGCCGGCGGCCAGGACGAGCCCGCCGACCAGGAAGGCGCTGCCGACGGGCCCGGCGACGGCACCGGTCTGGTCGAGCAGCGCGTAGGTCCCCACGCAGACACCGAGCAGGCCGGCCAGCATCAGGGCCCCGGTGGTGCGACGCTGGCCGGGCGTCGCCGAGCCGGCGCGGCCGTACCCCCGGGTGTCCATCCCGGCAGCGAGCGCCAGGGACCGCTCGAAGGCGTCCTCGAGGACGGGGACCACGATCCGTCGGAGGCCGCGCACCCGGCCACGGCTCCCGGGGTCGCCGGCCCGCAGCGCCTGGGCGGCGCGGACCCGGCGCACGCTGTCGGCCAGCTGCGGGAGCACGCTGACCGCGACCACCAGGGCGGTGCCGATCTCGTAGAGCGCGGGCGGGACCGAGCGCAGCAGCCGCTTGGGGTTGGCCAGCGCGTTGGCGGCGCCGACGCAGATGATGATCGCGGCCAGCCGCATCCCGTCGTACAGCCCGCCGAGCAGCGACTCGAGAGTCACCGGGCCGAGGAACGTGATCGCGAGGACCGGTTCGGGCAGGGGCAGGGAGAAGGCCGGCAGGTCCAGCACGACGGTGCCCGGGTAGCCGCCGCCGACCAGCACCCGGAAGACGACCCGGACCACCACGACGAGCAGCCCGAGCCACAGGTAGAGGCGGAAGGACCGGCTCCACGGCTGGTCACCGCGGCGGGCCAGCACGGTCACCGTCGCCGTGCCGACCAGCAGGAGCAGGAGGTACGGGTTGGTGGTGAGCGACGCCGCCACCGCGAGACCGATCGCCCACAGCCACCAGGCCACGGGGTGCAGGTCGCGGGGCAGGCGCGCGCTCACGGTCGGCCCGGGGCTCCCCGGAACCGTCGGACGCCGACCACGGCGCCACCGACCAGGAGCAGCCCGGCCACCAGCACCGGCGCGACCCAGACGGGCAGGCCGTCGGCCGCGGCGGCCTCGGAGGCCTGCGGGTCGACCGGGTCGTCGACCAGGGTGGTCTCCTGCTCGGTCTCCAGGTCGGCCGCGGGCTCGGCCGCGGGCTCGGCCGCGGGCTCGCGGCGGTCCCTCGCGCCCTCCCGGTCCTCCTCGGGCGAGCCCTTGCGGTCGGCACGGTCGGCACGGTCGCGGTCGGGCCCGTCGCCGGGTGCCGCCCGCCGGCGGTCCCCACGCTCCTCCTGCGTGTCGGGCGCGCCCGAAGCCGACGCCGTCGGGGTCGGCGTCGGGGTCGGGGTGGCCGGAGGCGCGCTGGGCGTCGGGGAGGCGGCCGGGGTCGACGGCGCAGGGCTCGACGGGGCGGCGTCGCCGCCCGAGGACGAACCGTCGCTGCCGGCGCCGGCTCCCCCCGCACCGCCGGAGCCACCGGAGCCACCGGAGCCACCCGAGCCACCCGAGCCACCCGAGCCACCCGAGCCACCCGAGCCACCCGAGCCACCCGAGCCACCCGAGCCACCCGAGCCGCCACTGGCCGCTCTGACCGGCGGCGCCACCGAGGGCGGGGTCCTGTCACCGTTGTTGAAGCGGAAGGCCACCGAGCCGCCGGCGGGGACCGTGAGGCTGCGCACCCCGAGGGTGGAGTACTGCCAGCTGCCGGACTTGCCGTCCGACCACCACAAGCCCCAGTACGCGTCGCCCGGCGAGGCGTTCATGCACCGGTCGTCGGCGGGCGTGCCGCCCACCCGGCAGACGAACCCGGGATCGCGCTGGGCGTACTTCAGGCCCGCACCGGTGTCGGCGAAGTTGTCGGTCGCGGTCCCGCCGTCACCGTCGCACCCCGTGGTCGTCGCGCCGCCCAGGTTGGTGCGGTCGATGACCACGGTGACGCCCGGCCCGCCACCGCAGGTCGCGGCGGCGGCAGGGCCGGCGGTCAGCACGGACGCCGCCGTCACGGGAACGGCGAGGCCGCCCACGGCGAGGGCGAGCGCCGCAGCGGACCGGGCGAGGCGGGCGGTGCTCACGCCCGGCAGGCCTTCACGCGGAGGTACTCCAGGCCGGGGGCGGCCTGGGCGGTCGCCCGGCGGAACTGGTCGCGGGTCTGCCGGGTGACCCCGTCGCCCCGAGCGGCGCGGTAGGACGGACGGTCGTAGGCGATCGCACCGTTCCCGAGCTGGAGGCTCCGGACCCAGGTGGCCGCCTTCGCCGCCGGGCCACAGCGCGCACCCTCACCGAGCGCCCAGGCGGCCAGGCCGGTGCTGTTGGCGTTCGAGGCCGTGGTCGGCGCGCTGCTGCCGAAGCTGCCGTCACGGCGCTGCTGGTCGGCGACCCAGGCCAGCCCCGAGCGGATCGCGCGGTTGACCTGGCGGCCCGGCCGGTCCAACTGCTGCAGGTTGATCAGGTTGATCGCGGTGGTGTCGAGGTCCGCCTTGCTCTTCCTCGGTCCGGCGGCGTCGCACGACTGGCGGCGCGCGCCCGCCTCGCCCATGTTCAGCCGGAAGTACCCCTCGCGGCACTGCTGCAGCAGAAGGTATGACCGGGCGGGGACGGCCTGGGGTGAGCCGGCCCCGGCAAGGGCGCGGACGGCGAAGGACTGCCCGAGGGAGTTCGCGAAGTCGCCGAACTCTGAGGTGTCGACGATGCGGCCCTGCGTGGCTCCGCGCTCGCTGACCTGACCCTCGAGACGCTGCACCAGATCGTTGCCGTCGAACGCGCGGGCGTCGCCACCGGTGGCCTGGACGAACGAGGTGAGCTTGGCCAGAGCATTGGCGTAGGTGCTGCCGACGTCGTCGAAGCGGTCGCCGGTGTAGTAGTCGCTGCTGGTCGCCTCAAGGCGGTCCCGCACCTGTCGCGCCCCGCCGGCGCGGTTGATCTCAAGGAGGGCGGTGCCGGCATCGATCGTCAGACCGAAGTCGGTGCCGCCGAAGCCGTCCGGGAACGGTCCTCCCTCGAGCTGGCCCGCGAGCCAGCCGGCGGCGTCGCCGGCCGGGGCCGCCGAGGCGGTGGGGGCGGAGCTGAGGACGGCGGTGACGGCGAGCGCGGCGGTGGCCAGGGTGATCCCGGCGCGACGCAGGAGGCTATGAGACATGGGCGGTGGTTCCTTCCCGCTGTGCAGCGGGAGGTCGCACGCGGGCCGGTGCCGCGGGTCGATCCCCGCTGCTTTCCACGACAGCGATGTGATCAGGGACGCGTCGTGGCAGGCGTTCCGGCTCGCCCCACGAGGGGGCCTACGGTTGCGGGTCAGCGCCGGACTCGGACCGGCTTTCCCCGCCACGGGCGTACGAGGTGGTGCGACCCGCACTGTACATCCGTCCGGACCGGGACGGGGCCGCGCCGACGGCGCCGGTCAGCGGCCGGTCGGCGGCCCGTCAGGCGGGCGGCGCCGCGACGAGCGCCAGGACGGCCTGGGCGGTCGTGCGCCGCCACTGGTCCTGCTGGGGCACGGTGATGCCCTGCCCGGCGCCGCGGTCGAGCGCGTCCTGGTCGTAGGCCACGGCCCCGACCTCCTCGGAGAGCGGTCCCGGGGCGTCGTCGTCGACCTGGAGCCCCTCGATCCAGCGCGCAGCCTGGCCGGCCGCGTCGTCCTCACCGGCCAGGGCGAGCGCCTGGCCCGCCAGACCGGTGCTGTTGGCGTTCGGCACGGGGTCGTCCTGGGCACCGACGACGCCGCCGCCGAAGGAGCCGTCGTCCTCCTGCTCGGCCAGCAGCCAGGACAGCGCGTCCTCGGCGGCCGCGGCGGCCTCCTCGTCGTCGTCCCGGCCGAGCAGTGCCACCACGGCCAGGGCGGTGGTGTCGGTGTCGGGCACGTCGGCGTCGGCGCACCCCTGGTCGGCGGCCCCGGGGGCGCTGAAGGTGCTGCGGAAGCCTCCGTCGTCGCACTGCTGCTGGACCAGGAAGGCGGACACGTCGTCGGCGAGGTCGCCGTCACCCGCGCCGTCGAGGGCACGTACGGCGAAGGTCTGGCCCACCACGTTGGCGAAGTCGTCGGGACCGGCGTCCACCACGCGGCCGGCGGTGAGACCCTCGGCCGAGACCAGGCCCTCGAGCTGCGCCAGGAGGTCGAGACCGCCGACGTCGGTGGCGTCGAGGTCCAGCGTCGTCGCGAGCACTGCCGCCTTGGCGGTCGCCCCGGCGTACGCCGCGGTGTCCGGGTCGCCGACGTACCCCGTGAGCGTGCGCGGGGCCGTGACGGCGGCACCGACCTCCGCGGCGGTGGCCGGATCGGCATCGGCCAGCCCGAGGGCGACGTCGATGCTCAGCCCGACGTCGGCCACGTCGTACTGCTCGTTGACGAGCAGGCCGTCGGTCAGCTGGGCGCCGAGCCAGTCCGCGGCCGCCATCGCGGCCGGGGAGACCTCCGACGCGTCCTCCGACGCGGCCCCCGACGACTGGTCGTCGGTCGGCCCGGCCGGGTCCCCGCCGCACCCGCTGAGCGCCACCGAACCGGCGAGCAGCAGCGCCGGCAGGGCCGCAGACAGCCGGGTCACGTCAGCTTCTCGAGGATCAGCTCGCGCACCCGCGCCGCGTCGGCCTGGCCGCGCATCTCCTTCATCACGGCACCGATCAGCGCGCCGGCGGCGGCGTGCTTGCCGGCCCGGATCTTCTCGGCCACGCCGGGGTTGGCCGCGATCGCCTCGTCCACCGCGGCGGACAGCGCACCCTCGTCGGAGACCACGGCCAGCCCACGGGCGGCCACGACCTCGTCGGGGGTGCCCTCGCCGGCCACGAGGCCGTCGATCACCTGACGGGCCAGCTTGTCGTTGAGGACGCCCTCGTCGACCAGGGCCTGCACGCGGGCGACGTCGGCGGGAGCCACGCCGAGCGCGGCGATGTCCGTGCCCGAGTCGTTGGCGGCGCGGGCCAGCTCGCCCAGCCACCACTTGCGCGCGGCCTGTGGCGAGGCACCGGCCGCGACGGTCTCCTCGACGACGCCCAGGGCGCCGGCGTTGGCGGTGTCGCGCATCTCGAGCTCGGAGAAGCCCCAGGCCTCCTGCAGGCGTGCCCGGCGCACGGCCGGGGGCTCGGGCAGCGTGGCACGCAGCTGCTCGACCCACGCACGCGACGGCGCGACGGGCACCAGGTCGGGCTCGGGGAAGTAGCGGTAGTCCTCGGCGTCGGACTTCTCGCGGCCCGACGTGGTGACCCCGGTGTCCTCGTGCCAGTGCCGGGTCTCCTGGAGGATCGACCCGCCATCGCCGAGGACGGCCGCGTGCCGCTGCATCTCGTAGCGCACCGCCCGCTCGACCGAGCGCAGGGAGTTCACGTTCTTGGTCTCGGTGCGGGTGCCCAGACCGCCCTCGTCCTTCGGGGCCAGGGACAGGTTGACGTCGCAGCGCAGCGAGCCCTGCTCCATCCGCACGTCGGAGACACCGAGGCCGAGCAGGATCTCGCGGAGCGCGGCGACGTACGCCTTGGCCACGTGCGGCGCGCGGGCACCGGTGCCCGTGACCGGGCGGGTGACGATCTCGATCAGCGGGATGCCGGCGCGGTTGTAGTCGACCAGCGAGTGGTCGGCGCCGTGGATGCGACCGGTGGCGCCGCCGACGTGCAGCGACTTCCCGGTGTCCTCCTCCATGTGGGCGCGCTCGATCTCGACCCGGACCGTCTCGGTGCCGCCGTCCTCGGTCGGCACGGCCACGTCGAGGTAGCCGTCGAAGCAGATCGGCTCGTCGTACTGGCTGGTCTGGAAGTTCTTCGGCATGTCGGGGTAGAAGTAGTTCTTCCGCGCGAAGCGGCACCACTCGGCGATGTCGCAGTTCAGCGCCAGGCCGATCCGGATCGCGGACTCCACCGCGGTGCCGTTGACCACCGGCATCGCGCCGGGCAGGCCCAGGCAGGTCGGGCAGACCTGCGTGTTGGGCTCGGCGCCGAACTCCGTGGCGCACCCGCAGAACATCTTGGAGGCGGTGTTCAGCTCGACGTGCACCTCCAGCCCGAGGGCGGGGTCGTACGCCGCGAGGACATCGTCCCAGGCGACCAGGGTGTCGCTCACAGCGATCCTCCAGAGGTGGTCAGGTCGGGGGCGCGGTCCAGGAGCGGGCCGCCCCATCGCTGCGTCAGCAGGGCCTCGGCGGCGGCGCCGACGCGGTAGCAGCGGTCGTCGGCCAGGGCCGGGGCAAGGACCTGGAAGCCCGCGGGCAGCCCGTCCTCGTCGGCCAGGCCGCTGGGCACCGAGATGCCCGGGAGCCCGGCCAGGTTGGCCGGGATCGTCGCGAGGTCGTTGAGGTACATCGCGATCGGGTCGTCGAGCTTCTCCCCCAGCTTGAACGCGGTGGTGGGCGCGGTCGGCGAGACCAGCACGTCGACCTGCTCGAAGGCCGCGGCGAAGTCGCGGCTGATCAGCGTGCGCACCTTCTGGGCCTGGCCGTAGTAGGCGTCGTAGTAGCCGCTGGACAGCGCGTAGGTGCCGATCATGATCCGACGCTTCACCTCGTCACCGAAGCCGGCGTCGCGCGAGGCGCGCATGACCTGCTCGGCCGACGGCGAGTCGACGCCCTCGGGCAGCACCCGCAGGCCGTAGCGCATCGCGTCGAACTTGGCCAGGTTGCTGGAGGCCTCGGCCGGCAGGATCAGGTAGTAGGCGGCCAGCGCGTGCTCGAAGCTCGGGCAGGACACCTCGACCACCTCGGCGCCGGCGCCGACGAGCAGGTCGACGGTCTCGGTGAAC
>JBBSKO010000071.1:0-9704 GCA_038256225.1 Propionibacteriales bacterium
CCGCTACCTATCCGAGGAGTCCATGGCGCTGCTCAACGACACCGTGAATACTGATGACCACGCCGCCATCGAGAGCGGCGAGTAGGGCACCGAGGACCACCTCAAAGCCCACCACCCAGCGGGGCTCTGTCCGAGGCTGGTCGTCCTGCGTAGCGAAGGTGGGCCCATGGCCCATGGCTGCTCGCGTCGCTGCAGTTCAGCGGGCTGACCCGACAGTGTGCCGCGCGATCACTACGCGGGACGACCAGGGGCGAGGGCGGGCGGCCGCACGCGGGGTCGCGGAGCCAGGCGTACCGAACGGGGTGCAGCGCTCGGTGTCCTCCGCGTCGCCGCAGGTCAGCGAGGTGGGTTGCGGGGACGCGGGGCTGGTCGGTGAGCCTGGCTCCGGCGCAGTCAGCGCCAGCCGCCCCAGCGGGCCTGGACGGTCACGTCGCCGACCACCGCGAGCGAGGCCGGCCGGGAGAGCCGGGGGTGCAGGTCGTCGCGCCCCCAGCGGGCGGCACGGCGCTCGGCGCGCAGCGTCGACCACGTCAGCAGCGGCCGACCGTCGGTGCCGACCACGTCGACGTGCCCGGCGGCCCCGGCCCCGCGCAGCAGGTCGGCGTGCTCGTTCCAGGCCCCGGCCGCCCCGCTGACCGCGGCGTGGAGGTGCAGGCGGCGCCACGCGCTCCTCGCCGGTGCCGTCGTGAGGTGGTCCGCCCCGGCGGGGTGCACCAGGACCCGGTGGTCACCGAGCAGCAGCGCGTGCTGGTCCGACGTCGCGAGCACCCGGGCGCGGGGCAGCGAGGCCAGCAGGCTGTCGACGGCGACCACCAGGGCGTCGCCGACCAGCGCGGACGCCAGGGTGACCAGCGGGTCCGCCGCCCCGTCCGGGGACAGCCCGGCCGGACCCAGCCCGGGTGCGGGGATGCGCCGGCCGACGGCGAGGGCCTCGGCCAGCAGCCGCCCCCGCCCCTCGCCCTCGGTGCCCCAGCCCGGCCGCTCGGCGCGGTCGGGGCCGTCGTGCCAGGCGACCGCGTCGGGCACGTGCGCCAGCAGCGCACCGTGCGTCCAGGCGCGGTGCGCCCACTCCCAGTCCTCCCCGCCGTACCGGTCGAAGGTCTCGTCGAAGCCGCCGACCGCCGCGAACATCGCCGCCGAGCAGGACACGACCGCGCCGAGCACCAGGCGCAACGAGGTCTCGTCGGCGTCCAGGAGGTCGCGGCACCGGGTCAGCTCGTCGCGCAGCCAGGCGGGCGCCGCCAGCTCGTGGGCCGGCCCGGCGACCTCGACGTCGGCGTCGGTCGGGACGTCGGACAGGTCCGCGTGCCGGCGGTGCCCGGTGGTGACGACCTCGGGGGCGAGACCGGGCAGGCGGGCGACGCGGGAGACGTACCCGGGCTCGGGGGTGGTGTCCGCGTCGAGGAAGACCAGCACCTCGCCGGTCGCGGCCGCGGCGCCCCGGTTGCGGGCCTTCGCTGCCCCGAAGCCGTCGTGCACGTGCGTGACCACCTCGACCCCGGCCGGCACCCGCGGCGGTTCCGGGGAGCCGTCGTCGGCGACCACCACCTGCAGCAGGTCGGCCGGGTGGTCCTGGCGCGACAGTGCGTGCAGGGTCCGCGCCAGCTCGCGCGGCTGCTCGTAGTGGGTCACCACCACGGTCACCGACGGCGGCGTCGCGGCCGGGGCGGCCGGGTCCGCCGGGTCGGTCAGCAGGTCCCAGCGGTTGCCGGGGACGGTGCGGCCCCTCACCGGGACCACCAGCCGAGGTACGCCGCCGCGACCTCCGGCAGACCGGGTGCGAGACCGACCCCGGGCGCCAGCCAGGTGCCCGTCGGGTCGGCCGCCGCGCGGGCCAGCGCACCCGGGAGGTCGTCGGCGACGAGGGTCAGCGTGCCGGGGCGCAGCGCGGCCATCTCCCGGGCGTAGGTGCCGTCGGTGACCAGCGGCCGACGCCGCGCCGCCACCCAGCTGTTGACCGACCCCGACGCGGACACGTGGTGGTGGGCGGCGACCGGTACGTCGACGTGGGTCAGCGCGGCGGGCAGGTCGGCGTCGGCGACCCACCCGCTCACCTCGAGCCCGACGTCGAGCTCGGCGGCGAGCGCGCCCAGCTCGTCGAGCAGGTGGTCGTGGCCGGCGGCGACCCGGCCGAGGGCGCGCAGGACGACCGGGCCCGACCGGGCGCGGCGGACCACGGCGCAGGCGCGGAGCACCTCGTCGTGGCCCTTGCCGGGGTAGACCCAGCCGAGCACGCCGACGACCAGCGGGTCGCCCGCCGCGCGCTCCCGCGGCCCGGCGCCGTCCGGCACCGGCAGCGGCATCACCGGCAACGGCACCACGACGCCGTCGTCGGTCGGGGCGAGGTGGCGCCGCACCAGCGCCCGCTCGTGCTCCGAGCTGACCACCCAGCCGCGGGCGGCGGCCACCACCGCGGCGTACGCCGGGACGCGCCGCGCGAAGACCGGTCCGTCGCCGGGCTGCGGCACGTCGTGCAGGGTCACCGTCATCGGCTGCCGGCGCCCCAGCGCGACGAGTCGCGCGGAGGTCTCCTCGCCGGTGGCACCGAGCAGCCGGTCGGTGACGTGGACGTGCACCGGCTGCGGGGCGAGGTCGAGCAGCGCGGTCAGGTCGAGGGTGCGCGCCCCGACCGCCGCGGCGATCTGCGAGGCGTGCAGCGTGACGCCGTGGCCCGGGAGGTCGGGGACGAGGTGGACCGGTGGCGTGCTCACGCGGGCAGCTCCAGGCCGAGCAGGCCGCGCAGCGCGACCGAGCGGGCCAGGACGACGTCGAGCACGTCGGGGCGGGTGGCGTACCAGGCCAGGTGGGCGGCCTCGACCTCGGCGACCGGCACCGGGCGGCCACCCAGCAGCCAGTGGTCGCGTGCGGGTGCGGTCGGGTCGAGCACGGCCGCGACCGACGCCTCGCGCGGGGCGTGGACGTGGTCGAGCAGCGGCCGGGCGATCCGCGTGGGGCGGTCGGTTAGGCCCAGCGCCGCGCGCACCCGCCGGCCCAGCGGCTCGAGCAGGGCGTTGCCGGGGTGGTTGACCGTGCGCAGGTGGGCGAAGGTCGGGGCGAGCAGCAGGTCGTGCGCGACCAGCGTGCCGTGCCGCGCCTCGCGCAGGGCGAGCTGGGCCCGCGAGTCCTCGCAGACCGCGGCCACCGTCGCGGGGTCGGGGGCCGGCCCGAGGGCGGCGCCGACCGGGGGCGGGGTGCGCCCGGCGCGCAGCCACGCGGCGCGGACCGCGGTCCGCACGTCGTGGTAGGCCACCAGCGGCGGGTCGGGGTCGGCGAGGCCGGGCGGGTGCACGACCAGGTGGCACGGGTACGGCCCGGCGTGCCGCACCGGCGGCACCAGGACGTGCCGCAGGTCGGGTCGGGCCCGGTCGAGCACCTGGGCCGTGCCCAGCGGCAGCCCGCGGTAGTCGTCGCCGACCGGCTGGCTGACCAGCAGGTCGAGCCGAGGCAGCAGCCGGCGCAGCGGCTCCAGGTCGCCCGGTCCGAGCTCGTGCAGCGCGGGCAGCCGGACCGTGCGCACGTCGTCGTCCTCGAGGACCAGGCGCAGCGACTCCGCCTGGCAGTTGCCCAGCACCGCGAGCAGCGGGACGCCCTCGGGGGGCGCGGGCGGGCTGTCGTAGAAGTCGCCGTAGTGCGCCCGCTCGGCCGGGGTGCGCGCGGCGGTCCGGGCGGGGGAGGTCGGGTCGCTCATCCGGCGACCTCCCAGCCGTCGGGTCCGAGCCGGACCAGCCCGCGCTCGCCCAGCTGCTCCAGCCAGCCGGCCATCGGCCACCAGCCCCACCGGCGGTGGAAGACGTGGGCGTTGCGGACGATGTCGGCGACGTGCTCGACCGGCGGGCTGCTGACGGGGTGGTGCTGGTGGTACGCCCGGGCGCCGCCGAGCCAGGTCAGCCCGAGGCCGGCGCGACGGGCGAGCTGGGCGGCGTCGGTGTCCTCGCCGCCGTACCCGACGTAGTCCTCGCAGAACCCGCCGAGCGTGTCGAGGTCGTCGGTGCCCAGCGCGAAGGAGAGCGACCAGAACAGGTCCCAGTCCGCGGAGTCCTCCTGCTCGCCCGGGGCCGGGGCCGGCCGGGCGGGGTGGGGCGCGTCGGCGTCGGCCAGGGACGCCAGGTCGTAGCCCTCCGGCGGGGCCGGCGGGAGGTAGGTGACCGGGCCGCACCACACGCGCCCGGGGCGCGAGCGGACCGCCTCGGCGTACGCCGTCACCAGGCCGTCGCCGGCCAGGCAGTCGACGTCGAGGTGCACCAGCACGTCGGCGCCGAGCGCGCGGGCGCGCCGGGCGCCGGCGTTGCGGGCCGCCGCGAGCGGCAGCCCGAGGGGGTCGCGGTCGACCTCGACCACGTCGGGCACGAGGCCGTCGGGGCGCCACCGGGCGACGGACGGGTCGTCCATCGCCACCACGACCCAGTGGTCGGGCGGGTCGGCCAGCAGCGAGGCGTGCTGGCGGCGCAGGTGCGCGGCCCGGCCGTGGACGATCGTGACGACGGCGGTGCTCACGGTCGGCCCCCGGCGGACAGCACGACGTCGGCCATCCGGGAGGCGGCGCCGCCGTCGACCCAGCCGGCCCAGCGGCCGCCGTCGAGGCGGGCGGCCCGGCGTACGAGCCCCGCCCAGTCCGCGGTGGCCGGGTCGTCGACGACCAGCGCGGGCCAGGCCTCGCCGGCCAGCACGCGGCCGGTGGTGGCCTGCTCGTCGTGCGGGCGGTCCTGCGGGACGACCACGGCGGGGACGCGGGCGGCGGCGACCTCGGCCAGCGAGTTCTGGCCGGCCGCGGTGACCACCACGTCGGCGGCACGGATCTCGGCCCACGGGTCGGTGCTCCACGAGCCCGGCCCGAGCACGCGCCAGCGCTGGTCCGGTGCGGCCGCGGCGCCGCGGGCCGCGGCCTCCTGCAGGACCTCCGAGCCACCGCCGGTGCCGGCGAGCACGACCACGGATCCCGAGCGGTCGGGCGCGACGGGGGAGGGGGCCGGGGCGAAGCGGGACAGCCCGCCCAGCGGCTGCAACCGGGCCGCGACGTCGGCGGGCAGCCCGGGCGCCATCCCGTCCGCGGCGGGCGGCCAGAAGGACACGACCGCGGCCGAGACCCCGAGGCCCAGCGCGTGGGCGGCGTCGTCCCGGCGGCCGGGCAGCACGACCGAGACCACGGGCACGCCGTGCAGGCGGGCCAGCAGCGTCGCCTCCTGGGACACGTCGGTGACCACGACGTCGGGGTCGGCGTCGGCCAGCCAGGCCGACAGCTGCGCGGTACGACGGGCCAGGCCGCGGTGGTGCCGCGGCACCCAGTGCAGCCGCCCGTGCGCGGTGGCGTCGACCGCCCCGGGGTCGACGACGGCCGGGTCGTCGTCGCGGTCCAGCGCCACCCAGTCCCCGGGCCAGCCGGAGGGGCGGGGAGCCGAGGACAGCCCGGTCACCGCGACCCCGCGACGGTGCAGCTCGCCGGCCACGGCGGTGGCGCGGTGCGCGTGGCCCGAGCCGTGGTGGTGGACGTAGTAGCCGACCGAGCGTCCGGTGCTCACGCGACCAGGTCGCCCTGGTCGGCGCGGGCGTAGACCCTCTCGTACGCGGTGAGCATGACGTCGTGGGAGTAGTGCCGCACCGCGTGCTCGCGCGCCGCGCCGCGGTCGAGCCGGGCAGCGCTCCTGATCGCCCGGGCCAGGGAGGCGACGTCGCCCGGGTCGGCGAGGGCGCCGACGCCCTGGGTGAGGATCTCCGGGAGCGCGCCACGGGCGTAGGCCGCGACCGGGGTGCCGCTGGCCAGCGCCTCGATCGCGACCAGCCCGAACGGCTCCTCCCAGGCGGGGGTCACCACGGCCACGCAGGAGTGTGCGGCGACGTGGCGCAGCGCGGCCCGGCCGAGGTGGCCGAGGTAGCGGGCGTCCTCGGCCAGCAGCGGGCGTACGTGCTGCTCGAAGTAGACGCGGTCGAGGACCGGTCCGGCGAGGTCGATGGCGACGCCGGCGGCGCGGGCGGCGAGGACCGCCTCGTGCGGCGCCTTCTCGGGGACCAGGCGGCCCGACCAGAGCGCGCGGCGCCCGCCCGGCCCGGCGTACCAGGCGTCGGTGTCGACCGCGTTCGGCACGACCTCGGCGTGCAGGGCGTGCCGCCAGGACCGGGCGGTGGCGCCGCTGACCGCGACGAACCGGTGCCGTTCCGAGGCCAGGGCGGCCGCGGACTCCAGCCACGGCACGGGCGGGGTGTGCAGCGTGGTGACGACGGGCTCGTCGAGCACGTCGGCCATCGCGATCGGCAGGTGGTGCAGGGAGTTGTCGTGGACGACGTCGAAGCGGCGGCCGGTGCGGCGGCGCAGGCCGAGCATCAGGTCGAGGTACGCGTGGTGCTCGCGCATCCACCGCTCCGGCGGCGCGCCCACGTCGGCGCGGGCGGCGACGCTGCTGGCGAAGCTGCCGACGGCGAGGTCGACCGCGGCCAGGCGGGGGTCGCTGCCGGGGGCGGCGAAGACGGTGACGGCGTGGCCGCGGCGGCGCAGGCCGAGGACCAGGGCGTGGGTGTGGGCCTCGAGTCCGCCCGCGAACGGCTCGACCAGCGGGAAGCGGGCCGGCCCGATGACCGCGACGCGCATCCGTGGCCTGGCGCCGGAGCGGTCCGTGCTCGTGGGCGGCGGGCCCGCCACGACCGCCGTCACGCGGCGCCCTCGGCGGGACCGGGGGCGGCCGGACGGCCGGCCGCGGACCGGACGGCGTCGCGGTAGACGGCGTCGTGGGCGCGGGCGACGGCGACGCGCTGGGCGTGCCGGGCGTCCGCGTCGAGCCCGGGCAGGCCGGCGGTGCGGGCGGCGAGGGCGTGGTGGACCGCGGCCACGACCGACGCGGTGTCGGCGCCTTCGCCGTCGGGGGCGTCGGGGTCGGCGGCGTACGTCGCGTCGGCCCCCTGGGTCGCGTAGTGGCCGGTGCCCGGGGCGACCACGGAGGTGCCCACGTCGTGGCACATCTCCAGCCAGCCGGAGTGGGTGCCGAAGCGGTAGGGCAGGACCATCGCGTCCAGCCCGGCGACCGCCGACCAGAGGTCGTGGTCGTCGAGGGGCTCGTGCACGACCAGCGCGATCGTGCCGCGGGCGGCGGCGGCGTCGAGCGCGGCCACCAGGCGGGCGGCGCGGTCGTCGCGAGGGTGTCGGTGGGTGGCGCGGTGGATGCTGACGACCGGGCGCACCCCGTCGCCCGCCAGGGCCTCGAGGGCCGGCAGCAGGCGCAGGACGTCGGTGTTGGCGCGGAGGTCCTTCACCGCGACGCCGACGCGCTGGGCTACCGGTGCAGCCGACAGGTCCGCGGCGCGGGACGCGCGGACCCGACGCATGACGTCGAGGTCGACCACGTGCGGGTGCGGCACCACGCTCGGGCGCCGGCCCCAGCGGGCGAGGACCTCGTCCGCGGCGCCGTCGGTCAGCGTCAGCAGCGCGTCGGCGGCCGGCACCAGCACGTCGAGCTGGGCGCGCAGCAGGGACGGGTCGGTGTGGTGGGGGTTGCGGAGGTCGTGGACGGTCAGCACCAGCGCCCGGCCCCGGGCGCGCAGCGCGGTCACGAGGTCGTGCAGCTGCGCCGGTGTGCGGTCGTCGAAGCCGAAGTGCACGTGCATCAGGTCGAAGTCCCGCGCGGGCACCCACTCGGGGCGCAGCATCGCCGGCGGCCACCAGCGGTCGCGCGCGCGGCGGGTCGGGTCGCCCGGGTGGTCGGGGTCGGGGTCGGGCAGCCGGACGACGGTGCCGGGCGCCACCTCCGCGGGGGCGGCGAGGTGGCGGACGTACGGGTGGTCGGCCGGCACGGACGCGACGACCAGCGGCACCGGTGGCGCGGCGGCTGGGCGTGGGCTCATGACGTACCTCTCGGGCGCGGGCGCACCTCTCGAGGACGAGGGTGCGCGGGGTTCAGGGCGGCCGGTGGTTCGGGGCACAGCACCTGCCTTCGCTGCAGCCCACGTTCGTCGGTCGGGGGCGCTGCTACTACCCCCCTAGGTCCCCCTCTCCCGCGTCCGGCGGTCCGGTCAGGTCACACCGCGGGCCCGGTCGAACCGGCACGGTCGAACCGGCACGGTGGCGCCGCGCCGGGCGTACGCTCGCCCACGTGGCCTCCCCCCGACCACGTCCCCCCACCCGCCCGTCGCCCCGCACCCGGTTCCTGGCCGGCGCGGTCGTCCTCGTCGCGCTCGCGGCGCTCGCGCTGCGTCTCGACGTCGGTGCGCGGCCCGACGCGTCCGACGCGTCCGTGGCCGGCGCCGCCACGGTGGAGGGTGGCGACGTGCTGACCGGGGTCAGCCTGGACTGGAGCACCGACAGCCTCGCGGCCTACGCCGAGCGGCTCGGTCGCACGCCCGCGGTCGTGGTGACCTTCGCCGAGGTGCCGCTGCGCGAGGAGGACCTCACCGCCGTGCAGGGCGTGGTCGACCAGGCCGCGGCGTCGGGCAGCAGCGTGCTGCTGACCCTCGAGCCGAACGCCGGGCTCGAGGCGGTCGACGAGGCGGCCACGGCCGACCTGGTCACGCGGCTGCGCGCGTGGAACGACGGCGGCGTCGAGGTCTTCCTGCGCTACGCCCACGAGATGAACGGGTCCTGGTACCCGTGGGGCCAGCAGCCGGAGGCGTACGTCGCGTCCTTCCGCCAGGTGGCCGCGGCGGTGCACGCCGGCGCCCCGGGGACGCAGATGATGTGGGCGCCGAGCTACGCAGGCGGCTACCCGTTCCTAGGGGGTGGCTACCACGCCGACCCGGCCGCCCCGGGCGTGCTCGACACCGACGGGGACGGCGTGCTGACCGAGCGCGACGACGGCTACGCGCCGTTCTACCCCGGCGACGACGCGGTCGACTGGGTCGGCATGTCGCTCTACCACTGGGGCGAGGACTACCCGTGGGGCGAGAACGAGGTGCCCGCGCCGGACAAGCTCGTCGACCAGCTCAGCGGCACCTACGTCTCGACCACGCGCGACGAGCGGGTCGTCCCGGACTTCCACGGCGAGTACGGCGTGGCCCGCGGCAAGCCGGTCGCGGTGACCGAGACCGCCGCGCTCTACGTGCCCGGCGCCGGCGGTGCCCCGGAGGCCGAGGTCAAGGCCGCCTGGTGGGACCAGGTCTGGGACCCCACACTGGCCGAGCGGCTCCCGGCCCTGGGGATGGTCGCCTGGTTCGAGTGGGCGAAGACGGAGCCGGAGGTGGGCGGTCAGGTGGACTGGCGGGCCACCGCGGACCCGGGGCTGGCGCAGGCGTACGCCGCCACCCTCGACCGCTCCGGCCGCGCCCGCTGACGCCGAGACGACGCTCGCGGACAGCCGAGATGACGCTCGCGGCGCGTCGAGATGACGGTTGCGGCGCGTCGGGGGACGCAGAAACCCCCGCCGGTGACCGGCGGGGGCGTGCGTGCGCGCGGGGCGCGCAGGGGTCCTACGAGGTGCGGTCGGTCAGCGACCGGCGACCTTGCGCTTGAGCTCGGCGCCGGCCTTGAAGGCGGGGGCCGTCGTGGCGGCGACCTGGATGGCCTCGCCGGTCTGGGGGTTGCGGCCGGTGCGGGCGTCACGGTCGCGGGTCTCGAAGGTGCCGAAGCCGGGGATGGTGACCTTGTCGCGGGCGACGAGGGCCTCGGTGATGGCCTCGAGGACGGCCGCGACGGCGCGGTCGGCGGTGGCCTTGTCGACGTCGGCGCGGGTTGCGACGTCCTCGACGAGCTGGCTCTTGTTCATGTGGAACTCCTTGATGTCGCGGGC
>JBBSKO010000072.1:0-9689 GCA_038256225.1 Propionibacteriales bacterium
GAGGTCGCCGGCCCCGGCGGGACGGCGAGCCCGTCGCGGCGGTGGCGGCGGTCGCGGTCGGGTCGGGGTGGCCCAGCGCGACGACGCCGATCGGCTCGTGGTCGTCGGGGATCACGAACGCGGCGCGCACGGCGGCGTACCGGTCCCGGGGGATGCCGAAGAAGCAGCCGCCCAGCCCCTCGTCGACCGCCGTCAGCAGCACCATCAGCGAGGCCATCGCGGTGTCGAGGTGCCAGTAGGGCATCGCCCAGCGGTCGGGGTCGCGGTCGGTCCAGCCCTTGTCCGGCTCGGCATAGCGGTCGAGGTACGCCGCGCGGCTGCTGCACGGCACGACCAGCACGGGCGCGGTCATCATCCCGGCCAGCCAGCGCCCGGGTGAGGCGAGCCCGGCCGGGTCGACGCACGCCTCCCAGTAGCGGCGCACGTCGGCGGGGGTGTCCAGGACCAGGAAGCCCCAGCCCTGGGTGAAGCCGGCGCTCGGGGCGCGGGTGGCGTGGTCCAGCGCCCGGTCCACCACCGCCGGGTCGACCGGCTCGTCGGTGAAGCGCCGCACCATCCGCCGCCGACGGACGACCTCGCGCAGCTCCATCCCGCCCACCCTAGGTTGCGTACTCCTAGTATGTGGAGATGGTGAGCGTCGACCTCCCGCCCGGCCTGCCCGACACCGCCGGGGAGACCCGGCACCGGTTCACGGTGATGCGACCGACCGGTGGCGACGAGCCCCGGGTCGGGAACGACGGCCTGCCCCCGGGTCCGCGCTGGCCGGCGATCCTGCAGACCGTCGCGCTGCTGCGCTACCGGCACCGCTTCCACCCCTGGCTGGCCCGCCGGTACGGCGACCGGTTCACCGTGCGGCTCGTCCCGGGCGGGCAGCCGTTGGTGCTCTTCACCCGGCCCGAGGACGTCCGCGAGGTCTTCGCCGCCGACCCGGCGGTCTTCCACGCCGGGCGCGCCAACGGCATCCTCGGGCCGATCATGGGCCAGCACTCGTTGCTGCTCCAGGACGGTGCCGAGCACCAGCGTGCCCGCACGCTGCTGATGCCGGCCTTCCACGGCCAGGCCCTGCGCGGCTACCGCGCCCTGGTGCGCGACATCGCCCGCGCCGAGGTCGACGACTGGTCCGACGGCGACGAGCTGGTCACCCTGGACCGGATGAACGCGGTGACCCTCGAGGTCATCCTGCGCGTGGTCTTCGGCGTCACCGACGAGCGCCGGCTGGCCGCGCTCCGGCCGCGGGTCAACGCGACGGTTGACGTCAGCCCGGCGGTCCTGCTCGGCTGGAGCTACCCCGTGCTGCAGCGGTTCGGCCTGTGGCGGCGCACCGTCGAGACCCAGCACGAGCTCGACCGGCTGCTCTTCGCCGAGGTCCGTGAGCGGCGCCACGCCGCCGACCTCGACCAGCGCGCCGACGTGCTGTCCCGGCTTGTGCGCGCCAGCCGGGAGGCCGAGCGCGAGGGTCGTACGGAGGACGTCCTGGGCGACACCGAGCTGCGCGACCAGCTGATCACGCTGCTGCTCGCCGGGCACGAGACGACGGCCAGCGCGCTGGCCTGGGCGTTGTGGGAGCTCGGCCGCGACGGGGACCTCCTCGCCCGCTCGACCGCCGCGGCCCGCGCCGGGACCGAGGACGACCGGGACGCCGAGGCCGACACGTGGCTCGAGGCGGTGGTTAAGGAGTCGATGCGGCTGCACCCGATCATCCCGATCGTGAACCGGACCCTGGTCGAGCCGGCCACGATCAACGGCCTCGACCTGGCCGCCGGGGTCACCGTCGGACCCTCGATCGTGGTCAGCCACGCCCGCTCGGAGGCGTTCGAGGACCCCGCGGCGTTCCGCCCCGACCGGTTCGTCGGCACCAACCCCGCGGCGAACACCTGGATCCCCTTCGGCGGCGGGGTGCGCCGCTGCATCGGCGCCGGCTTCTCGCTGATGGAGGGCGTCGAGGTGCTGCGCGCGGTGCTCGCCGCCTACGACGTCGAGGCGGTCGGCCCCGACCGGCCCCGCGTCCGCAACATCACCAGCGTCCCGCGCGACGGGGCTCGGGTCCGCCTCAGCCGCCGATGAGACCCGGGTCGAGGGCAGAGCCGGCGCCGTAGGGCTCGGGCCGGGGCGTCGCCGTCAGCGGTCGAGCCGGCCCAGCGCGTCCCACGCCCCGTCGACCACCTCGGCCTCGGTGGTGTCGTACACGTCGTCCAGCAACCGGTCGGTGAGGTCCCCGTCCTCCGGACCGTTCCCGGCGGCCGCGCCGGTGCGGTAGCCCTCGAGCAGCGAGCGCAGCGCGACCGGGCCGCCGCGGGCCAGGAGGTGCTGGGCGGCGGCCTGCGAGACCAGGTAGTTGACCGCGGGGTCGAGCTGGAAGACCCCGGCGCCGGGCAGCTGCCGGGGGGCCGCCTGGACGCGCCGCCAGAGCTCGGGCGCGACCCGGAGGTCGCGGGTGGTCAGCGGGTACCAGCGCGCGTACTCGGCGGTGCCCTCCGAGAGCCACATCGGCAGCACCCCGGTGTAGCGCCGCAGCAGCAGGTGGACGACCTCGTGGCGCAGCAGACCGGGGTCGCCGGTGAGCTCGGCGGCGGTGAGGTCGGGGTTGATCCGGATCGTGCCGCCGCTCAGGGTGGTCCTGCGGCCCTGGGCGTCCAGGTCGAAGACACCGGTGTAGATCGCCGCGGCCTCCTCCTCGTCGACGGTGTTGAGCCGGACGGTGGGGCCGTTGCCCGTGGCGTCCACCAGCACCTGCCGGTCCGGCTCCACCTGCAGCAGGGCCGCGTCGGCGGTCACCGCGTCCTCGACGATGTCGGCGAGGTCGTCGGCCAGCCCGGCGTCGGCGGCGTCGGTGAGCACCACCAGCGCGCCACGGTCGGCGACGTCGACGGGCCCACCGAACCACGGGCGCAGCTGGCCCTCGACGCCGGCCACGTGCTCCGACGCGGTCTCCTGCCCGACCAGCCACCGCCCGTCGCGGCGCACGTAGGTCATCCGGACGACGTTGCCCACCGTGCCGGTCAGGGCGTCGGAGACCTGGGTGCGCTCGACGGTCTGGAAGCGGACGACCGGCTCGTGGGGACCCGCGGCGCGCACCGGGTCGGGCGGCAGCCGGTCGGCGGTCGTCTCGTAGTCGTACCGCGCCAGCCGCAGCTGCGCGAGGTTGGCGAAGAGGGTGCGCTGCTGCGCGACCAGCCGCGGGTCGCGGTCGTCGACGGTGGCCAGGAACGCGGCCTCGTCGCGCACGCGGACGGCCTGGGCGCGCTGCGCCAGCATCGCGTCGACCGCGGCGCGGGCGGCGCCGCCCGCCTCGTACGACGGGCTCACGCCGGGTGACGCGCCCGGCTCCGGGCTCGCGGTGGCCACGGGGGAGGACGCCGGCGCCTCCACCCCCTCGGGCCCGCCGCACGCGACCAGGGCCGGGCCGAGGGCGACGACCAGCACCAGGACGGACGCGCACCCCCGTCCGTGAGGGGCCGTGGTCGGCACCCGGGGAAGCCTCACCCGGGGCAGCGTAGGCGCTCGAGGGGGGAGTCGGGTTGGTTCGCGGGGCGCGTCCCGCGACAATAGGCGGGCCCGACCTCTCCCTGCCGCCTGGAGCACCTGTGAACGACCAGCCCCGCACCTCCGAGCGCCACCCCGTCGTGACCGGGGTCGTGGCGCTGGTCGCCGTCGGACTCGTGGTCGGTCTCGTGCTCGGCGGCGTCGCCTGGGCCGGGGCCCGCTTCGCCGGTCTCGGCGGCGACGGGTCCGCCTCCGGTGACCCGGGCGCCTCGCAGACCGAGGGCGACGGCGACCGGATGATCCTGCCCCGTCCGCGGGAGACCGAGGCCAACCCCGACCCGCTGATCACGCTGGCGCCGATCCCGGGGGCCAAGTCGGAGTCGGCCGCCCCTGGCGATCGCAGGGAGCGCAGGGAGCGCAGGGAGCGCGAGGGGGAGGAGCGCGAGATCTCGCTGTCCAGCGGGCAGCAGGCCGTCGACGTCTTCGGCCAGATCGACCTGATCGGGCAGTACGCCGACGGCGACGGCCGGGTGCTCCAGGTCGAGCGCTACGAGGGCGACGCCTGGGTCGAGTTCAACGCCACCGTCGCGGTCACCGCCGGCACGTTCTCCACCTTCGTGCAGAGCGGCCAGACCGGCCCGAACCGGTTCCGCATGGTCGACAGCAGCGACGGCACGAGGTCGAACCCGGTCACCGTCCGGGTCGGCTGACCCGGACGACGCAGCGAGCCCGCCCCCGGTCGGGGACGGGCTCGGCGTGCCTGCTGGTCCGGCGCGGGCCGGCTCAGCTCGGGCGGCTCAGCCGGGGATGTAGTCGAAGGTGGCCGGGTCGGGACCCGTACGACCGTCGGTGCCCTTGTCGAGGCCGGTGATGGTGGCGACCTCGTCGGGGGTCAGGGCGAAGTCGAAGATGCCGAAGTTCTCCGTCATCCGCTCCCGCTTGGTCGACTTCGGGAAGACGATGTCGCCCCGCTCGACGTGCCAGCGCAGGGTGACCTGCGAGGCCGTCTTGCCGTACTTCTCGGCGAGCTGCCCGATCGTGGCGTCGTCGAGCACGGCGCCCTGGGCGATCGGGGACCAGGCCTCGACCTTGATGCCGTGGCCGAGCGAGGCCTCGCGCACCGCGTCGTTGACGAAGTACGGGTGCGCCTCGACCTGGTTGACCACGGGGAGCACACCGGTCTCGTCGGCGAGGCGCTGCAGGTGGTCGGGGTTGAAGTTGGAGACGCCGACCGAGGCGGTGAGGCCCTCGGTAACCAGGGCCGCCATGGCCTTCCACGTCGAGACGTAGTCACCGTCGTACTGCGTCGGCAGCGGCCAGTGGATGAGGAACAGGTCGGTCCGGTCGAGCTTCAGCTTGGTCAACGACTCCTCGAAGGAGCGGCGGACGTCGTCGGGACGGTGGTTGCCGTTGTTGAGCTTGGTGGTGACGTAGACGTCGTCCCGGGCCAGGCCGGAGGAGGCCAGGGCGTCGCCGACGCCGGCCTCGTTGCCGTACATCTGGGCGGTGTCGATGTGGCGGTAGCCGACCTCGAGCGCGGTGGAGGTGACCTCGGCGGTGTCCTCCGCCGGGACCTGGAAGACCCCGAACCCGAGCTGGGGGATGGTGGTCTGGTCGAGGAGCGTGATGCTGGGAACGGTCATGGGTCCCTCAGCGGGCCGCACCCCCCTGGTATTCCGACCGTCAGGGTGAACCCGCCAGGATCGGGGGATGGACGCACCGCATCCGGACCGCCTGCCCGACTACACCGAGTACGACACCCGGCTGGCCGCCTACGTCCTGCTGACCGAGGACCGGCCCGGCGGGCGGCGGGTGCTGCTGGCGCTGTGGAACGAGGGCGACCGGCCCCAGTGGACCCTGCCCGGTGGTGGCGCGGAGCTGCACGAGGGCGTCGAGCAGACCGCGGTGCGGGAGGTGCGCGAGGAGACGGGGTACGACGTGGTCCTCGGCGACGTGCTCTGGGTCAGCAGCTACGTCATCGCCCCCGAGCGGCGCCACCGTGACACGGACCGGCCGATGAAGGCGGTGCGCGTGGTCTTCGACGGCCGCGTCACCGGCGGACGGCTGCGCGACGAGGTCGACGGCAGCACCGACACCGCCCGCTGGGTCCTCGTGAGCGACGCGCCGCGGCTGCCGCACGTGTCGCTGGTGGACGAGGCGCTGCTCCGGCTCCGCTAGCAGCCCCGCCGAGATGACGCTCCCGGACAGCCGAGATGACGCTCGCGGCGCGTCGAGGTGACGATTACGGCGCTCAGCCGACGGGCGGGCCGACCGCGAGCGCGACGGCGGTGAGCGCGGCGACCGCGACGAGACCGCCGACCGCGGCCCGGGCCGGGCGCCGCAGCAGGCCGGCGACGGCCTTCTCGGCGGGACCGGCCGGGGTCGCGCCGTCGTCGGCGAGCCGCCAGCGGGTGCCGAGCAGCCCGCGCCTCTCGGTCGCCCGGTCGAAGAGGACCGTGAAGAACGGGGGTACGGCGGCCGCCAGCCCGAGCATCCCTCGGGCAGGGCTCCACCGCTGGTCGACCCACACCACCAGTGCGGTCAGCACGTAGGCGATGAACACCACCCCGTGCACCATCCCGAAGACCGACACGGCCACGTCGGTGGTCTCGGTGACGTACTTCAGGAACATCCCGATGAGCAGCAGGGCCCAGGTGACGGCCTCGGCGACAGCGACCGTGCGGAACAGGCGCAGCGGGCTCGACAGGATGCTCATGGCGCCAAGAGTGCCCGGCGGCGGCCGCCGACCACGACCCGACCGCGTGTGGCGCTGGCCACCTGCGGGCGGGGGGCTACGGCAGCAGACCGTGCTCGCGAAAGATCTCGTCGTACAACGCCCGGACCACCGGCTCCTTGACCCGGTTGTAGTCCATCCCGGTGCCGCCGGAGGCGTTCGTCGCCGCGGCGGCCTCCCGCTTGGCGGCGGCGTACCGCTCCCGCACCTCCGCCCGCTCCCGCAGCCGGTCGCGGAACATCAGGTGCCGCACCACCTCCGGGCAGCCCGGCCCGAAGACGTGCAGCGTGGTCCGCGGGGTCGACCCGTGCCACACCAGCAGGCGGTGCTCGTGCCACCACGGCTCGCGGAGCCGGTGCACGAACCCGCCCGCCACGAGGTCGGGGACGTAGGCCTGCTCGTCGGCCGGGTCGGCCACCACGAGGTCCAGGTCGAGGATCGCCTTGGCCGGCAGGCCCGGCACGGACGTCGAGCCGACGTGGTGCACCGCGAGCACCCGGCCGCCCAGCAGGCCGCGGACGTACGCCTCGACCCGCCGCGCCTCTCCGGCCCAGTTGGGGTCGTGCTCGACCAGCCGGATCTCGTACGGCTCCTGCCGCTGGCCGGGCACCAGGGCGTCGGTGTCGGGGCGGGTGCTGTCGTGGTGGCGGACGATCTCCGCGTCGGTCGGGGGCACCCGGCCCATCCTGGTGGGTGACGACGGGCGCCTGGGTGGTTGGCCGACCTGCCGTACGGGCGCAATTGCGCCGTCGCGACACGAACCGGTGCGGAGAACGTGTCACAACCACGCAATTGCGCGGGTACGACAGGTCCGCGGCACGCGCGGGAACAACCGCGCCCCGCCCCCCGTTGCAATCACTGAACGAACTTGAGTTGAACGCACTCAACTCTTCTGCCAAGATCGCAGCAGCCCGCCGTACCAGGCTCCACCGGTCCGCAGCGGAACCCCACGTTTTCCCGGGCACCCGGGCAGTACTCAGGAGGTACTCACCATGGCACGAGCCGTCGGCATCGACCTCGGCACGACCAACAGCGTCGTCGCGGTCCTCGAGGGTGGAGAACCCACCGTCATCGCCAACGCGGAGGGCGCTCGTACGACCCCCTCCGTGGTCGCCTTCGCCAAGTCCGGCGAGGTCCTGGTCGGGGAGGTGGCCAAGCGTCAGGCCGTCACCAACGTCGACCGCACCATCCGCTCCGTCAAGCGCCACATGGGCTCCGACTGGAAGCAGAAGATCGACGACAAGGACTTCACCTCCCAGCAGATCAGCGCCTTCGTGCTGCAGAAGCTGAAGCGTGACGCCGAGGCCTACCTCGGTGAGACGGTGACCGACGCGGTCATCACCGTGCCGGCGTACTTCAACGACGCCCAGCGCCAGGCCACCAAGGAGGCCGGCGAGATCGCGGGCCTGAACGTGAGCCGGATCGTCAACGAGCCCACCGCGGCCGCGCTGGCCTACGGCCTCGACAAGGGCGACGACCAGACCATCCTCGTCTTCGACCTCGGTGGCGGCACGTTCGACGTGTCCCTGCTCGAGATCGGCGAGGGCGTCGTCGAGGTCAAGGCGACCTCCGGCGACAACCACCTCGGTGGCGACGACTGGGACAACCGTGTCGTCGAGTGGATGGTCAAGAAGTTCAAGGACAACAACGGTGTGGACCTGGCGGCCGACAAGATCGCCAAGCAGCGTCTGCAGGAGGCCGCGGAGAAGGCCAAGATCGAGCTGTCCTCCTCCAGCGAGACCACCGTGCACCTGCCCTACATCACCCACGGCGAGTCCGGCCCGCTGCACTTCGAGGAGCGCCTGACGCGCTCGGAGTTCCAGAAGCTGACCTCCGACCTGCTCGACCGCACCAAGGCGCCGTTCCGGGCCGTGCTCAAGGACGGCGGCGTCGCCGTCGACAAGATCGACCACGTGGTGCTCGTCGGCGGCTCGACCCGCATGCCGGCGGTCCCCGAGGTCGTCAAGAGCCTGCTCGGCGGCAAGGAGCCCAACAAGGGCGTCAACCCCGACGAGGTCGTCGCGGTGGGCGCGGCGCTCCAGGCCGGTGTCCTCACGGGCCAGGTCAAGGACGTGCTGCTCCTCGACGTCACCCCGCTCTCCCTGGGCATCGAGACCAAGGGTGGCGTGATGACGAACCTGATCGAGCGCAACACCACGATCCCGACCAAGCGCTCGGAGATCTTCACCACCGCCGACGACAACCAGCCGTCGGTCGAGATCAAGGTCGCCCAGGGCGAGCGCCAGATGTGGGCGCAGAACCAGCAGCTCGGCAACTTCGAGCTGACCGGCCTGCCCCCGGCGCCGCGTGGTGTGCCGAAGATCGAGGTCACCTTCGACATCGACGCCAACGGCATCGTGCACGTGTCCGCCAAGGACCAGGGCTCCGGCAAGGAGCAGTCGATGACGATCTCCGGCGGCTCCGCCCTCGGCAAGGACGACATCGACCGGATGGTCCGCGAGGCCGAGCAGTACGCCGAGGAGGACGCCCAGCGTCGCGCGGCCGTCGAGGCCCGCAACCAGGCCGACGGCCTCGTCTACACGACGGAGAAGTTCCTCGGCGAGAACGCCGAGAAGCTGCCCGAGGACGTCAAGACCGAGGTCCAGGCCGACGTCGACGCGCTCAAGGCCACCCTGGAGAACGCCGAGGCGAGCTCCGAGGAGATCGCCACCGGCACCACCAAGCTCAACGAGTCCAGCCAGAAGATGGGTGCGGCCATGTACGCCGCCGCGGAGGCCGACAACGCCGCCGCCGGCGGGGCCGACTCCTCGACGGGCGGTGCCGACGACGACGTCGTCGACGCCGAGATCGTCGACGAGGAGACCGACGGCACCACCACCGAGGGCACGACCGGGGACGAGGCCAAGTGACCCAGGACCCCTTCGACCCCCGGGACGCAGGTGCGCTGCCCGAGGACCCGGCGCCGGCCGACGTGGCCGGTGACGAGGTCGCCGACGGGCCCTTCGAGGTGACCGACGCGGCCTCGGCCGTGGAGGGCGAGGTCGCCGAGGAGCCCGTCGGTGCCGGCGGCGACGTCGACCAGGAAGCCGCCGACCTCGTGAGCGAGGACGAGCTGGCGGTGGCCCGGATGGAGTCCGCCGAGCGGCTCGCCGACCTCCAGCGCCTCCAGGCGGAGTTCGTGAACTACAAGCGGCGGGTCGAGCGTGACCGCGACCTGCTCAAGGAGAACGCGACCTTCAAGGCGTTGGCGCCGATCGTCGAGGTGCTCGACACCATCGACCGTGCCCGCGAGCACGAGCCGCTGGACGGCGGCTTCAAGGCCGTCGCCGAGCAGCTCGAGCGGACGGTGGCCGGCTCCGGGCTGCTGAAGTATGGCGCCCCGGGCGACGCCTTCGACCCGACGCTGCACGAGGCCCTCTCCCACCTGGGCGAGGACGCCGAGGTCACGGTGACCACCTGCAAGGTGGTGGCCAAGTCGGGCTACAAGATCGGCGACCGCGTGGTCCGCGCC
>JBBSKO010000073.1:0-9359 GCA_038256225.1 Propionibacteriales bacterium
CCACCGAGTGGTCCTCGGCGAACGCCCGGAGCCGGCACAGGCCGGTCACGCCGTCCTCGACCTCGACGTCCACGGTGGCGTCGACGGTCCGGGCGTCGAGGACGTCGAAGGAGACCAGCTGCGACTGCACCTCGGGCTCCGCGTGGTAGATCGTGGCCCACGCGAGCCAGCCGGCGAACGCGGCCACCACCACGCCCACGCCGACCAGCAGCGCACGTCGCCGCCAGGGCGCGGGGGTGCCGTACCGGGTGTCGAGGTCGACCTGTTGGCTCACCACCCCAGGATGACAGGTGGGGCAGGATGACAGGTGGGGTGAGACCTACCATGAGAGCCATGTCGCAGCATGCCGAGTCGCAGCACCCCGGCCCGTCGTACCCCGACGGCGCCACCACCAGCGGTCCCAGCGCGGGACTGCGCCTGATGCACGTGCACGCGCACCCCGACGACGAGTCGAGCAAGGGTGCGGCCACCACGGCCCGCTACGTCGCGGAAGGCGCCGAGGTCCACGTGGTGACCTGCACCGGCGGCGAGCGGGGCTCGATCCTGAACCCCCGGATGGACCGCCCCGACGTGCTGGCGAACATGAGCGAGGTGCGCCGCCAGGAGATGGAGCGGGCCCGCGACATCCTCGGCATCCACCAGGAGTGGCTCGGCTTCGTCGACTCCGGCTGGCCCGACGGCGACCCCAAGCCCCCGCTGCCCGAGGGCTGCTTCGGCCTGGTCCCGCTCGAGGAGGCCGTCGAGGCGCTGGTCCGGATCGTGCGCCGGGTCCGCCCGCACGTGATGACGACCTACGACGAGCGTGGTGGCTACCCCCACCCCGACCACGTCCGCTGCCACGAGGTCAGCGTGGCCGCCTTCGAGGCCGCCGCCGACCTGACGCAGTTCCCCGACGCGGGCGAGGCCTGGCAGGTCGCCAAGCTGTACTACCACCACTCCTTCAACCGGGAGCGGATGCAGTCGCTGCACGACGCGACGCTCGCGCACGGCCTGGAGTCGCCGTGGGCCGACCGCCTGAAGGAGTGGGTGCCGGAGCCGGAGTGGGACGCCCGGGTCACCACCAAGGTGCCCTGCGGGGAGTACTTCGGCGTCCGCGACCAGGCGCTGCTGGCCCACGCCACCCAGATCGACCCCGACGGGCACTGGTTCGCCATCCCGCGCGAGGTGCAGCAGAAGACCTGGCCGACCGAGGACTACGAGCTGGTGACCAGCCACGTCGACGCACCGGTCCCCGAGGACGACCTCTTCGCTGGCGTCCGTGCCGGGGTCCCCAGGGCCTCCGTGGGATGATGGGGCCATGGACCTGCTCGTGACGCTGTGGCAGCTCGACCCCACCCCCGAGCCGGACGACGTCGTCGCCGGCTGGGGCGCCTTCGGCATCTTCGGGCTCGGGATCCTCACGATCGCGCTGCTCGGCTGGAGCCTGGTGCACCGGCTGCGCAACGTCGACGCCGCCGAGGAGAAGGGGCTCTACGACCCCACCGACCGCAAGCCCCACGAGGGCGTCCCGCAGGACGCGCCCCCGGCGCCGCGCGCCCGGGGCCTCCGGGCGCAGCACGCTCCGCAGCAGGACGACCCCCGCGACTGACCCGGCCTCAGGTCCTCACGCAGCGGACCAGGCAGTCCCGCGCGGTCGACGTCTCCTCGCCCGGTCGGGCGTGGGTGCCCTGCGGGTGCACCTGCCGCGCCACCCGCTCGGCCCTGAGGACCTCCGGCGTCCGGTCGGCGAGGTCGGCCAGCACGTCCTCGGCGGTCATCAGCACCGCCGGGTCCTGCGGCCCGCCGGTGCCCTCGACGAGGTTGGTCCGGTCGTGGGCGACGAGGAGGAACGTCCCGCCCGGTCGCAGGGCGTCGTACGCCGTCCGCACCGCGGCCCGGCGCTCCCCGTCCTCCAGCTGCAGGTAGGCCAGGACGACGAGGTCCTGGTCCGCGGGCGGGGACCAGGTGGTCGCGTCGGCCTGCTGCCAGGTGACCCGGTCGCCGTGCTCCTGCTCCGCGGCCAGCGCCCGGCCCTTGACCAGCGCCACCGCGGAGAAGTCCGCGGCGGTCACGGTCCAGCCCCGCCCGGCCAGCCAGAGGGCGTTGCGGCCCTCGCCGCAGGCCACGTCGACCGCGCGCCCCGGTGGGAGGTCGGCGCACTCCTGCGCCACGAACGCGTTCGGCTCGACCGACCACACCAGGTCGCGGCCGGCGTACCGCTCGTCCCAGGCACCCGCGTCCACCTCAGCCACCGACCTGGTCGCGCAGGACCCGCTTGAGCAACTTGCCGGACTGGTTGCGGGGCAGCTCGTCGACCAGCAGCACCTGCTTGGGCACCTTGAAGCCGGCCAGGGACTCCCGGGCATGGGCGACCAGGGCCCCGGGCGCGTCCTCGGGACCGAGGGTGGCGTCGGGACGCAGCACCACGAAGGCGGTGACGGCCTCGATCCACCGCTCGTCGGGCGTGCCGACGACGGCGACCTCGGCCACCGCCGGGTGGGTGTAGAGGACGTCCTCGACCTCGCGGGAGGCCACCAGCACACCACCGGTGTTGATGACGTCCTTGATCCGGTCGACGACCGTCAGGTAACCCTCCTCGTCGACGCGGACCAGGTCGCCGGAGTGGAACCAGCCGTCGGCGAAGGCCTGGGCGGTCGCCTCGGGGGCGTCCCAGTAGCCCTCGCACAGCTGCGGTGAGCGGTAGAGCACCTCGCCGCTCGCCCCGGGCTGCACGTCGGCGCCGGTCTCGTCGACCACGCGCACCTCGACGAAGAGCACCGGGCGCCCGCAGGAGCTCGGCCGCTCGGCGTGCTCCTCGGGGCGCAGCACGGTGGCCAGCGGCCCGATCTCGGACTGCCCGAAGCAGTTCCACGCCGTCAGGTGGGGCAACGCGTCGGTCAGCCGCGCCAGCACCGGCCCGGGCATGATCGAGGCCCCGTAGAACGCCTTGCGCAGGCTGGAGAGGTCGCGGGTGGCGAAGTCGGGGTGGTTGGTCAGCGGCACCCACACGGTGGGGGCCAGGAAGACCGCGCCCAGCCGGCGCTCCTCGACCAGGCGGAGCACCTCGGGCACGTCGGGCGCCTCCATCAGGTGGTTCACCGCCCCGACCGCGAGGTAGGGCATCAGGGACACGTGCATCCCTGCGGAGTGGTAGAGCGGCATCGGGTGCAGCGGCTCGTCGCTCTCGCGCAGCTCCAGGGCGACCACGCAGGAGACGTACTCGTGGACCAGCGCGCGGTGCGTCATCATCGCGCCCTTGGGTCGCGAGGTGGTGCCCGAGGTGTAGAGCAGCTGCACCAGGTCGCCGTCGACCACCGGCGCCTCCCCGGCGGGCAGCACCGAGGTCGGCACCGGCCCGGAGGACGCCCGCTCGAGCAGGGAGCCGGCCTCGTCGCGCAGCGCCAGCACGGTCCCGATCGCCAGCCCGGCCGCGTCGTACTGCGCCCGCAGGCCCGGGTCGACCAGGGCCGCCACCGACCCGGACTGCTCGACGAGGTAGCCCAGCTCCTCCCCGGTCAGCGCGTAGTTGACCGGCACGTGCACCAGCCCGGCGCGCGCGCAGCCGAGGAACCCCAGCAGGTAGGCGTCCGAGTTGCGCCCGTACGCCGCGACCCGGTCGCCGCGGGCCAGACCGAGGCCGCGCAGGGCCACGGCGGCCCGGCTCACCGCGTCGTCGAGCTCGCGGTAGGTCCAGGTGCGGTCGGCGAAGCGGAGGGCGACCCGGTCGGGGTGCCGCCGCGCGCTACGCGCGAGGACGTCGTCGACGGTGCTGGAGCGGACGGACATCGGACCTCCGGGGAGCGCGGGCGGGCGTGACCCGGGTCACGCTAGTGGCTGAGGGTGGGGTCCTCGTCGGTCAGCCACGAGGCGCCGCACGGCGGCAGCACGACGTGGTCGCCCTCGGAGCGCACCGGCCGGGTCCCGGCAAGGTGGTCCAGGACCGCGACGCCGTGCCCGAGGCCCGCGGCGTGGAGCACCGACCACGGCACGTGCCGCTCCTCGGCGGTCATGTTGTAGAACCCCACGAAGGCGCCCAGCGGGTGGCGCCGCAGCACCGCCAGCACTCCCGGCGCGGGCGGGTCGAGCACCTCGGCGGCGGTCGCGGCGTGCAGGTGCGGCAGCCGGGCGCGGGCGGCGAGCAGGTCGCGGAGCCGGGGGAGGACGCCGTACGGGTCCGGCAGCGACCCGTCGGGGGCCCACGGCATCGGGGGCCGGTGCGCCCACCGGTTGTCCTCGGCGTGGGCGGGGTCCTCGGCCCACGCCGGGTCGTTCAGGAGCGCGACCTCGTCGCCCATCCACAGCACGGGCACGCCACCCCAGCCCGCGACCACCGCGTGCAGGAGGACGACGCGGTCCGGGCCGTACGGGTCCCCGGCCTCGACGCCGGCCAGCGAGGCCAGCGTGCCGGAGGTGCGCTTGTCGCCGGTCTCGGGGTGGTGCTGGAAGACCAGCCCGCGCGACCACGAGCCCGGGTGGGTGCCGTCGTACCAGTCGGCCAGGAACCGGCGGTGCGCCCCGCCGGAGAGGCCGACCGCGGCCGCGTCCTCGTCGTCGACGGCCCAGCCGATGTCGTCGTGGCAGCGGGCGTAGGTGATCCAGGCCGTCGAGGCCGGCGGTGCCGGCAGCTGCTGCAGCGCGTGGGAGGACAACCTGGTGTCGCCGGAGGCCAGCATCGACCACAGGTGCACCATCAGCGCGTTGTGGTAGGCGAGGTCGCTGACCTTGCCGTGGTGCCGGCCCCGGCCGAGGTAGGCCGGCAGGTCCTGCGGTCCGACGATGGCCTCGGCCAGGAAGACCACCGCAGGGCAGGCGATCCGGGCCACGCAGCGCAGCGCCTGGGTCAGCGCGTGCACCTCGGGCTGGTTCTGGCAGTCGGTGCCGAGCCGCTTCCACAGGAACGCGATCGCGTCGAGGCGGAGCACCTCGGCGCCGGCGTTGGCCAGGAAGCACACGACGTCGGCCATCTCGACCAGGACGTCGGGGTTGGACCAGTCGAGGTCCCACTGCCAGGCGTTGAAGGTGGTCCACACCCACGCGTCGAGCTCGTCGTCGAAGGTGAAGGAGCCCGGGGCGAAGTCGGGGAAGACCTCGGGCAGCGTCTGCTCCCAGCGGTCCGGCTCGGTGCGGTCGGGGTAGGTGCGGAAGTAGGCCCGGTAGCGGGGGTCGCCGGCGCGTGCCGCGGCCGCCCAGCGATGCTCGCGGGCGACGTGGTTGACCACGAGGTCCAGGCACAGGCTGATCCCCTCGGTGCGCAGCAGCCGGGTGAGGTCGCGCAGGTCGTCGACGGTGCCGAGGTCGGCGCGGACCCGGCGGTGGTCGGCGACGGCGTACCCGCCGTCGTCGGGCCCGGGACGCGGCTCGAGCAGCGGCATCAGGTGCAGGTAGGTGACCCCGAGGTCGCGCAGGTGGCCGACCCGCTCGCCGACCCCGGCCAGGGTGCCGCCGAAGCGGTCCGCGTACGCCGCGTACCCGATCGTGCCGGGCCGCTGGAACCAGTCGGGGGCCAGGGAGCGGCGCAGGTCGAGACGGTGCAGGTCGTCGGGGCGGTCGGCGTAGCCCGCGGCGGCCACCGCGAGCAGTCGGTCGGCCACGGCGTCGGGGTCGTCGAAGACGAGGGCGAGGGCCTCGCGGAGGTCGGGCAGCCAGCGCTCGACGCGCGCGTCGAGGACCTCCTGCCGGTACTCCGCACCGGACGGCTGGCTCATGCCGGGACCGGTGCCATCCCGCGCTCGTCGTGCGTGACGACGGGCCAGGGGCCGCGCAGGGACGCCAGCGAGGTGGCCACCTGCGCCGCGACCTCGCCGGCCAGCGCGGCGACGGCCTCGGTGTCGGTGAGCAGCCGCCCGCGGTCGGCCTCGGGCGCCCCGGCGACGAGGGAGGGGAGGTCGCGCAGCCGGGCGGCCAGCCAGCCCTCGGGGTCGGCGGACAGGTCCTCGTCGAAGACCCGCTCGCCGGGCTCGCCGTCGTGCATGACGGGGTGCCAGTGCACCCGGTCGGCCGCACCGGGGGCGGACTCCAGCAGGTCGACCCGGCAGACCGGCGGGGCGAGGGCGAGGGCGGGGGAGGAGTAGAGCGAGCCGTCGGCGGTGGTGGCCACGGGACGCACCTCGAGGCGGACGCCGCGCTCGCGCACGTCCGGCTCGCCGGCCAGCGCGGGGTCGGCGAAGTCGGTCTCGCGCAGGGTGAGGGCGAGGTGGTCGAGGAGCCAGACGCGTTCCATGACCGTGATCCTGCCGGGTCCGGCGCCGCGGGGGAACCGGGAGGTGAGACTGGTGGGGTTCGTGGGGTCTATCGTGGAGGTGGGGCACTCCCGTCCTGGGTGTGTCGCCACACCTAGGGAGAGGAACCCACCATGTCCATTCTGTACTTCTTGATCATGGGTCTCATCGTCGGCGCGCTCGCGCGACTGATCAAGCCCGGCAAGCAGAACCTCGGGATCATCGGCACCATCGTCCTCGGTGTCCTCGGCGCCGTCATCGGCGGTCTGCTGGCCAGCCTCATCGGCACCGGCGAGATCGGGGACATGGACTTCCTCGGCTTCATCTTCGCGCTCGTCGCCGCGGTCCTGCTGATCGGCGTCGTCGAGGGCGTGCTGGGCAAGAACAAGACCAAGTCGCGCGTCTGAGCCTCACGGCCACGCCGTGACCGCCGCGCGGTCTCCGACCCTGCTCCCGGGTGGGAGACTGGCGTCATGGCCGCACTGTTGATCCCCGCCGTGACCGACCCCACGCACCGGGTCGGCCCGACCCCCTCCCGCCCTGCCTCGGTCACCCTCTCCGGCCGGCGGTTGGGGGTCGTCGGCTCTGCCCGGATCTACGTCTGCGGGATCACCCCGTACGACGTCACGCACCTCGGCCACGCCGCCACCTTCGTGTGGGCCGACCTGCTGGCCTCGGCGCTCGGCTCCACCGGTGTGACGCCGGAGGTCTGCCGCAACGTCACCGACGTCGACGACGTGCTCTCGGCGGCCGCTCGCGAGCGGGGCCGGCACTTCGACGAGCTCGCGGTCACCCAGGAGGCGGTCTTCGAGCAGTCGATGCGCGCCCTGCGGGTCGCCACGCCCGCCGCCCAGCCGCGCGCCCGCCACCACGTCCAGGCCGTGCAGCAGCTGGCCCAGGGCCTGCTGGACGCCGGCGCCGCCTACGAGCACGACGGCACCGTCTGGTTCCGCGGTGCCGGGGTCGCCGCTGACGCCGGGCTCGACGAGGCGAGCGCCCGCGCGCTGCTCGAGGCGTACGCGGACCCGACCGACGCCCCCGGCCAGCAGCACCCGCTCGACGTCGCCGTGTGGCGGCCGTCGGTCGACGACGCCCCGGCCTGGGCCAGCCCGTGGGGCTGGGGCCGGCCGGGCTGGCACGCCGAGTGCGCGGCGATGGCCCTCGACGTGCTCGGCCCGTCCGTCGACGTCCTCGTCGGCGGCGAGGACCTGCGCTTCCCGCACCACGCCTACCAGGAGGCGATGGCCGAGGCGGTGACGGGCGTCCGGCCCTTCAGCCGCGCGCACCTGCACGTCGGCACCGTGCGGACCGGCGGCGAGAAGATGGCGAAGTCCACGGGCAACCTGGTCCTGGTCGAGACCGTCCTGGGCGACCACGAGCCGGCCGTCCTGCGCCTGCTGCTGCTCGACCGCCCGGTCGGCGAGCCCTGGGACTACGACGAGTCGCTGCTCGAGGGGGCCGCCGAGCGCCTCCGCCTGCTCTACGCCGCCGCGGGCCGTCCCGGTGGCGGCGGCGAGGAGGCCGGGCTGGCCGTGGCGCGGGCCCGCGAGGACCTCGACGTGACCGGCGCCGTCGACCTGGCGCTCGAGGTCGGCGGCGAGTGCGCCCGCCGGCTGATCTCGCTGCTCCGCCTCGGCTCGGCCTGACCCCGCCGACCCGTCAGGGGTGGCTGGGCCCCGGCGGCGCGTCGGGCACCTCCAGCGCGACGTCGTCGACGTAGCAGTAGAACCACTCCTCGCCCGGCTCGAACGAGCGGACCACGGGATGGCCGGTCAGGTGCGCGTGCGCGGTGGCGTGCCGGCCCGGCGAGGAGTCGCAGCAGCCGACCTGGCCGCACTCCTGGCAGAGCCGCAGGTGCACCCAGCGCCCGCCGTCGGCGAGGCAGTCGGCGCAGCCCGCCGAGCCCGGCTCGGGCGGGGTGGGGTCGACCAGGTGGGTGCAGGCCGGGGCGGTGGTGGACATGGCGGTCTCCTCGGGGTCGAGCGTCAGCAGGGTGAGCGGGACGGGGTCGCAGTCGGCGTGCCCGGCCGCGTCGACGCGGGTGGCCAGCGGCGGTCCGCCGACACCGGCGCAGTGGCGAAGCTGCAGCGCCGGACCGGGCGGGGTCGTGTCGTCGGCCGCCAGGACGTCGTCGCGCACGGTGACCGCGGCGAGCGCCCCGCCGGCGACGAGCACCGCGGCCGAGATCAGCAGCGCGGTGCCGAACCCGGCGTCGAAGGCGACCGGGTCGGCGTAGACCCGGCCGTCGAGCCCGGCCAGCACCGGGACCGCGGCCACCGCGACCAGCCCGGCGGTCCGGGCCACCGCGTTGTTGATGCCCGAGGCGGTCCCGGCGTGCTCCGGGGGCGCCGCGGCGAGCGCGGTCGCGGTCAGCGGCGAGACCATCGTCGCCAGTCCGAGGCCGAGGACCACGACCGCCGGCAGCACGTCGGCGGCGTACGACGCCCCGGGCCCGATCCGCAGCATCAGCAGCACGCCGGCCGCGGCCACCACCGGGCCGGCGGCCATCTGGCGGCGCGGGCCGATCCGGGCGGCGAGCGCCCCCGAGTGGGGGGACAGGACCAGCATCAGCGCGGTCACCGGAAGCAGGGCCGTCCCGGCGAGCACCGGGGAGAAGCCGGCCACGACCTGCAGGTGCACCACCAGCAGGAAGAAGACCGCGCCGAAGCCGCCGTAGACCACGAAGGTGACCGCGTTCGCGGCCCGCAGCTGCGGCTCGGCGAAGACGGCCAGCGGCAGCATCGGGCTCGTCACCCGACGCTCGACCGTGACGAACACCAGCGCCGCGAGCAGCCCGAGGCCGCCGACGACGACGGTCGCGCGACCCGGGCCGGTCTCCCCGGCGGAGATCAGCGACCAGGTCAACGCGCCGAGCGCGAGCGCTCCCAGCACCGCGCCGCCCAGGTCGAGCCGCCCGTGGGCGGCGGGGCCCCGGGACTCCGGCACGTGGCGCAGCGTGACCCAGACCACCAGGGCGGCCAGCGGCACGTTGACCAGGAAGACCCACCGCCAGGACCCGAGCTCCACCAGGCCGCCGCCGACGAACGGCCCGATCGCCGCCGCCACGCCGCCCAGGCCGGACCAGGCGCCGATCGCGCGGGCGCGGTCACCGGGGCCGAAGGACGCCTGGATCATGGCCAGGCTGCCCGGCGTCAGCAGCGC
>JBBSKO010000074.1:0-9326 GCA_038256225.1 Propionibacteriales bacterium
CGGTGTCTGGTACCTCGGTGACCTGGCGTGGATGCACAGCCCGCGCCGGGACCCCGTGGTCGTGCCCGACCGGGCTCGGGTCGTGGTGCCCCGCCGCGACGACGTGCCGGTGTACGGCCGCGCCTACCCCGAGGAGTCGGCATACCCCGCCTCGATCCCGGCCCAGGAGGTCGTCCCGCTGCAGTACACGATGGGTCGCGGGCAGGGCTACGTGGTGGCCGACGCGGACCCGGAGACCGACTACTACTACTACGCCAAGAGCTTCCGGTGCGCCACGACCGTCGACGACTGCACCGAGGTCGAGGGTGCGGACGACTACCTGATGGTGTGGTTCGGGCACCGGATGGCGTACGTGCGCGCCGACGACGTGCGGGTGCGCACGGTGGGCGGCGCGCGGGCTCACCAGCGGTAGTCGAGGAACTTCCCGTCGAAGGTGACGACCACCCGGTCGCCGTCCGGGTCGGGGCGCCGCGCGATGTCGACCTGGAAGTTGATCGCGCTCATGATCCCGTCGCCGAACTCCTCGTGGATCAGCGCCTTCAGCGCCGGGCCGTAGACCGCGAGCGCCTCGTGGAAGCGGTAGACGGTCGGGTCGGTCGCCACGGCCGGGTCGGCGATCCGGGTGGGCTGCTGTCGCAGCGCCTCGGCCACGTCGTCGCCCAGGTCGAGCAGCGTGCAGGCGGCCTGCGCGGTCTCGGCGGGCACGGGGTGCTGGCCGAGCAGCGCGGCGGTCGTCCACACCAGCGGGGTGCCGAGGTGGTCGGCGACGGTGGCCCAGGTCAGGCCGTTCCGCACCCGGGCCGAGTCGATGTGCCGGGCTGCGTCCTGCTTGGTCATGATCGGGGTCACGGGTGCTCCTCGTCTCGGGCGCCGGCAGGAGCCGGCGCGGTCGCGGCCCAGGATGCCCATCCACGGGGCCGCGGGCCAGGGCGGCACCGTTCCGTGACCCGACCGTTGCACGAGTGTGCCCGGAACGGCCCCGGGGCGTGAGTCCGTGAGGTCGTGGTGACACCGGTCTGCGGCCGGCGTCACCCGGGGGAAACCCGCTGCGGCGAGGGTGGAGGTCCAGCCCGCCCCCGTTGCAAGGAGCCACCATGTCCTACGTGAAGCCGCCCGACTTCGTGACCACGATGGTCGACGCGGGCGAGAGCAAGGCGTTCATGTCCACCCGGGACACGCTGATCCGTTCCTTCATGGCCGGGGCGATCCTGGCCCTGGCCGCCGCCTTCGCCGTCACCGTCACCGTGCAGACCGGGGAGCCGCTGCTCGGTGCGGTCTTGTTCCCGGTCGGGTTCTGCCTGCTCTACCTGATGGGCTTCGACCTGCTCACCGGCGTCTTCACGCTGGTCCCGCTGGCGGTGCTTGACAAGCGTCGCGGCGTCACGGTGCGGCTGATGCTGCGCAACTGGGGCTGGGTCTTCGTCGGCAACTTCGCCGGCGCGATGACCGTGGCGGTGCTGATGGCGATCATCTTCACCACCGGGTTCAGCACCTCCCCGGACGCCGTCGGCCAGCAGCTCGGCACCATCGGCGAGGCCCGGACCGTCGGGTACGCCGACGCGGGCGCCGCGGGCATGCTCACGCTCTTCGTGCGCGGGGTGCTCTGCAACTGGATGGTCTCGACCGGTGTCGTGGCCGCGATGATGTCGACCAGCGTCCCCGGCAAGGTCATCGCCATGTGGATGCCCATCATGCTGTTCTTCTACATGGGCTTCGAGCACTCGATCGTGAACATGTTCCTGTTCCCCTCGGGCCTGCTGCTCGGCGGCGACTTCTCGGTCGGCGACTACCTGCTCTGGAACGAGATCCCGACCGTCGTGGGCAACCTGGTCGGCGGACTGACCTTCGTGGGCCTCACCCTGTACGCCACCCACGCCCGTACGGGCCCGTCGCGGCGGGTCTCCCCGCCCGAGGAGGAGGAGCCGGGGTCGCCGTCGGCGGCCGGGGCCCGGACGCCGGTGCTCGCCGAGCGCCAGGACTGAAGCCCGGTACGACGCACGACGGGCCCGCCACCGCGACAGCGGTGACGGGCCCGTCGACGCGGGGGCGCTCAGGCCTTGCGGTCGTGCTTCACACGACGGCGCAGCTGGAGGATCCGGAGGCTGGCGGCGATGCCGGCCAGGAAGAGCCCGGCGACCGCGGCGATCAGCAGGGCCACCGCGACCGGGATCTCGGCCTGCCAGCCCAGGAAGCGGACCGTGGTCGGGTCGGTGTTCTGGGCCACGAAGATGATCAGCAGGATCAGCACGATGCCGAGCGCGATCACGCCGAGGTACAGGCCGCCGGCACGAGAGCGGCGCAGCGGGTCGGACTGCGTGCCCGCGCCCTTCCCGCCGGACGTCCCGCCCTTGCCGGGCTTCGCGCCCTTGCCGGGCTTCGCGGTCTTGCCCGACGTCCCGGGCTGGTCGGCGGCGGGGGCGCCGCCGGGCTGCGCGCCGCGGTCGGGTCCGGGGGTCGAGCCCGGCTGGGTGGGCGAGGAGTTGCTCATGGTCCAGGTTTACCGCACCGGCCTCCACCCCTCGGTGCATCCGCGGGTGGGCGTGGCGCCCCCCACGCCCGCGAGATCACCCCCACGCGACGAAGGTCACGGCCGCAGCGCACAGCAGCAGCCCCACTCCCTGGCCCCGGTGCACCCGTTCGCGGAGCAGCAGCGCGGCCAGCAGGACCGTCACCGCGGGGTAGAGCGAGGTCAGCACGCCGGCCACGGCGAGGTAGCCGGCGCGGGCCGACAGCAGGAACAGCAGCGTGCCGGTCACGCCGAGGACGCCGCAGACCAGGCCGAGGTACGCCGCGGGCCGTCGCGGCAGCCAGGGCGCGCGCACGCCGACCGCGACGACCACCACGACGACGGCCGCGACCAGCTGGTTCAGCAGGACCGGCATCAGCCCGGCGTCGTCACCGACCTGCGCCAGGGCCGCGAAGAGCGTGCCGAACCCGGCGCCGGCGAGCAGGCCGTCGACGACGGCGGCGCGGGCCGGCGTACCGCTCCCATCCCGCGACGCCGGGACCCGGTCGTCGGCGGGCTCGCGCGACACCAGCCAGATGGCCGGCGCGGCGAGGACCAGGCCCACCGCGACCAGCAGCCCGGGGCGCTCCCCGAGCGCCAGCCCGGCCGCCACCGGCACCGCCGCCGCCCCGACGCCGGAGAGGGGAGCGACCACCCCCATCCGACCCGAGGACAGGCCGCGGTAGAGGAAGGCCGTCCCGACGCCGTTGCCGGCGCCGCCCAGGACGGCCCACGCCCAGTCGGCCGGCTGCGGCGTGCCGCCGACGGCGAGCGCCACGACCAGGACGGCACCGGCCCCGCCGAGCTGGGAGAGCAGCGCCACCGACCAGGCCGACGCGCGGTGCGAGGCGACGCCGCCGACGAAGTCGGACAGGCCGTAGGCGAGGGCTGCCAGGAGGGCCAGGCCGAGGGCGGTCACGGCCGCCGAGCGTACGCAGGCAGGGCCCGGGTCTGCGGGCCGCAGGACGACGACGGCCCCGGACCAGGGGTCCGGGGCCGTCGAGGAAGTGCGTGGTGGGTGGTGCTCAGCGCTCCGCGTCGGGAGCGGGAGTGCCGTGCAGCTTGTGGGTCTCGTCCACGACGGTCACGGCCACCTCCTTGAGCTTGTCCTCGTGCTCGCGTGCGTGGTGCGCGCAGAACATGAGCTCTCCGCCCGCCTGCAGGGCGACGCGAAGGTAGGCCTGCGCACCGCAGCGGTCGCAACGGTCCTCGGCAGTCAGGGGAGCACTGGTAGCAACTGCAGTAGTCACAACGGCCTCATCTCTTGGTCGGTCGGTGCTATTCACAACGTAGCGAGAGAACTTGTTGTTCCTCAGCCGTTCGTGGCGAACCACACTGTGATCGAACCACGCGGGTGGTGATCCTGAAGGGTGACTGGCCGGGCCTCGTCGTCCGGTCGGTCGGTGCTGCGGGGGTTGCTGCGGTGGGGCTGTCCTGCTGCTCACGACCATACTGGGCAGGCGGTACGCGCGGGCAGGCGTGCCGCGCACCGGGCAGGGGCGTGTCGTCGGTAGGTTCGGGACGTCCAGACCAGCCAGCGACCCGGGAGCCTCCGATCGACAAGACGTACAACGCCGCGCACCTGCTCGTCCTCGAGGGTCTCGAGGCCGTCCGCAAGCGGCCCGGCATGTACATCGGCTCCACCGACACCCGGGGGCTGATGCACTGCCTGTGGGAGATCATCGACAACGGCGTGGACGAGGCGCTGGCCGGCGAGGCGCACCGCGTCGAGGTGACGCTGCACCCCGACGACTCCGTCGAGGTCCACGACGACGGTCGCGGCATCCCCACCGACAAGGAGCCCAAGACCGGGCTGCCCGGCGTCGAGGTGGTGGCCACCAAGCTGCACGCCGGCGGCAAGTTCGGTGGCGGGTCGTACGCCGCCACCGGCGGGTTGCACGGCGTGGGGCTGTCCGTGGTCAACGCCCTGTCCTCGCGGATGGACATCGACGTCGAGCGCGCCCCCAGCCGGCAGGGGCTCAGCTTCCGCCGCGGGGTGCCCGGCGTCTTCGACGGCGACGGCGACGGCGCGGCCGCGGGCTTCGAGGCCCGGTCCGGGCTGAGCCGCAAGGCCGGTCGCGTGCCCAAGGGACGCAGCGGGACCCGGATCCGGTTCTGGCCGGACCGCCAGATCTTCACCGCCGACGCCGCCTTCGAGCTGGAGGGGCTCCTCGGCCGGGCCCGCCAGACGTCCTTCATCGTCCCGGGGCTCGAGCTGGTGATCCGCGACGAGCGCGGCGACGTACCGGTGGAGGAGAGCTTCCGCCACGACGGCGGGATCGCGGAGTTCGCGGAGTTCCTGGCCCACGACGAGGCCGTGACCGACATCGTGCGGCTGCAGGGCGCCGACACCTTCACCGAGACCGTGCCGATGCTCGACGAGCAGGGCCACATGACGCCGCAGGAGGTCGTGCGCGAGCTCGGCGTCGACGTGGCGGTGCGGTGGGGCACCGGCTACGAGACCGAGGTCCGCTCCTTCGTCAACGTGATCGCCACGCCCAAGGGCGGCACCCACGTCGGCGGCTTCGAGCAGGCGGTGACCAGAACCTTCAACGAGGTGATGCGCGCCACCAAGGCGCTGAAGGTCAACGACCAGGACGTGGTCAAGGACGACGTGCTCGAGGGGATGACCGCCGTGGTGACGGTGCGTCTGGCCGAGCCGCAGTTCGAGGGCCAGACCAAGGAGATCCTCGGGACGCCCGCGGCGCGCAACGTGGTGCGCAGGGTCGTCGCCGCCGAGCTCAAGGACTTCCTCACCTCGACCAAGCGGGTCGAGAAGGCCCAGGCCAAGCTGGTCATGGAGAAGGTCGTGGGCGCCCAGCGCACCCGGATCGCGGCCCGACAGCACAAGGAGACCCAGCGTCGGAAGAACGCCCTGGAGTCCTCCGCGCTGCCGGCCAAGCTCGCCGACTGCCGCAACAACGACAACGAGCGCACCGAGCTCTTCATCGTGGAGGGCGACTCCGCGCTCGGCACCGCCAAGCTCGCCCGCGACTCCTCCTTCCAGGCGCTGCTGCCGATCCGCGGCAAGATCCTGAACGTCCAGAAGGCCTCGGTCGGCGACATGCTGAAGAACACCGAGTGCGCCTCGATCATCCAGGTCGTCGGAGCCGGCTCGGGGCGCACCTTCGACCTCGACGCCACCCGGTACGGCCGGATCATCTTCATGGCCGACGCCGACTCCGACGGCGCCCACATCCGCTGCCTGCTCGCCACGCTGTTCTTCAAGTACATGCCCGAGCTGGTCACCAGCGGCCGTGTCTACACCGCCGTCCCGCCGCTGCACCGCGTCGAGCTGACCAACCCCCGCAAGGGCATGGAGAAGTACGTCTACACCTACTCCGACGACGAGCTGCAGCGGAAGCTGGCGGAGCTGAAGAAGAAGAACGTGCGCTGGAAGGACCCGGTGCAGCGCTACAAGGGCCTGGGCGAGATGGACGCCGACCAGCTGGCCGAGACCACGATGGACCCGCGCCACCGCACCCTGCGCAAGCTGACCGTCGACGACGCCGACGCGGCCGCGACGGTCTTCGAGCTGTTGATGGGCTCCGAGGTGGCCCCGCGCAAGGAGTTCATCGTCCAGGGCGCCTACGAGGTCGACGTGGAGATGCTCGACGCGTGACGGGTCGCCCCGTACGGGTCGGGGGCGGCCGCGGCCCACGGGACGTCATGCGTCCGGTGCAGACGGGTGCTCGCTCCGTCTGACGTCCCGGGAGCCCTCGGGAACCGGCAGGCCAGCACCGTCGTCCGACCGGTGTGAAGTCACGTGTTCCGGCCCTCATCGCCGCCGTCGAGGCACTCCTGCTCCTCGTCGCGTGCGGCTCGGGGGCGGAGTTCCCGCCCGGGCCGGCGTCCGCGTCGTCGAGCGTCGAGCCGACCGGTCCTGCAGGTCGTGCGGTCGAGGTCGTTGTGGGCCACTGCTGGGTCGAGCCCGTGGACTTCGCGGGGCGGCGGTGGGCCGTGCCGTACCGGCTGGGGTTCGGGGGCGCCGGCGGCGCCTTCCACCGGCACTACGAGGACTGGCGGGGGAGCGGCGAGATGCGGGCGGTCTCCACCGATGTGGCTGTCTATCGCGACGCGGGTGGGGCCGAGCTGCGGTTCCGTACGGCCGCCGCCCTCCGTGAGTGCGAGCCGGCACGAGCGTGTCGCTGACGCCCGTGGGACGTCATGCATCCCGTGCAGACGGGTGCTCGCTCCGTCTGACGTCCCGCGCCGGGACGGGGCGGTCGACCCCGACCCGACGAGGCACGGGTGGCAGCATGGGGTCGATGCGCACCCCCGTCCGGCTGACCGCCCTGGTCGCCTCGCTGGCGGCCGCCGCGACCCTCGCCGCCGGTTGCAGCGGCCCCGCCGACCCGATGGGTGACGAGCCCGCGGGGCGCGCCGCGCAGGCGTCGCAGGACGTACGCCCCACCGCCTCGGAGCGGCTCGGTCTCGAGCCCGGGTGGGGCCCGACCCGGGCCGAGCTGGACCGCGCCGCGCGGGCCGTGGACCGGATGACGCTGCCCGAGCTCGCCGGGCAGGTGATCGTGGCTCGCTGGTCCGGCACGGCGGCGCCGACCGCGATGGTCGACCGTCTCGATCTCGGCGGGGTGATCGCCTTCGAGGACAACGTGGTCTCGGGCGAGCAGGTCCGGCGGACCACCACGCAGCTGCAGCGGGGCGTACGCCGCCCGTGGCCGCTGCTCGTGGGCGTCGACCAGGAGGGCGGGCTGGTCGAGCGGCTGACCACCGGCGTCACCCGGTTCCCGGCGTTCATGACCGCGGGGGCGGCCGACCGGCCGCGGCTGACCCAGCAGGCGTACGCCGCCGCCGGCGCGGAGCTGCGCCGCCTCGGGTTCACCACCGACTTCGCCCCTGACGCCGACGTCACCGTCGGCCCCTCCGACCCGGTGATCGGCTCCCGCTCGGCCGGCTCCGACCCCGACCTGGTCGCCGAGCAGACGGTGGCGGCCGCGCGGGGCTACCTCACCGGGGGCGTGCTGCCGGTGGTCAAGCACTTCCCGGGGCACGGGTCGGTCACCACCGACAGCCACCTCGCGCTGCCGGTCCAGGGACGCAGCAGCGCCGCGCTCCGCGACACCGACCTCGTGCCGTTCCGGGCCGCGGTCGACGCCGGGCTGCCGGCGGTGATGGTCGGCCACCTGGCCGTCACCGCGGTCGACCCGGGCGTGCCGGCGACCGTCTCCCGACCCGTCGTGACCGACCTGCTGCGCGACGACCTCGGCTTCGACGGCGTCGTGGTGAGCGACGCGCTCGAGATGGCCGCCCTGGACGGCGTAGACCGGCCCGCGGTCGGGTTCCTGCGCGCCGGCGGCGACCTGGTGCTCGTACCACCCGACCCGGCCGCGACGCGCGCCTCCATCCTGGCCGCCGTGCGGGGCGGGGACCTGGACCGACGGCGCCTCGAGCAGGCCGCCGCCCGGGTCGGTGCGATGCTGCTGCACCAGCAGGCCATGCCACCCCGCCGCGGCGGTCCGACGAGCGCGGCGGGACCGGCCCGGGCGCTGTCGGCGGCCGCCGTCACCGTGACCACCGGCGCCTGCCGCGGCCCGCTGGTCCGCGGGCCGCTGGTGCCGATGGGGGATGCCGCCGCGGTGGGCGCCTTCCGTACGGCCGCCGGGGCCGCCGGCGTCCCGCTCGGCTCCGTGTCCCAGACGCGCCCGCCCCGCCCGACCCCGACCGGCCGCGACCGCGCCGACGCCCGCGCGCTCGACGCGTGGCGCGCGACGCCGCCGAGCACGGTCGTCGACGGGACGCCCGTACGCCTCGGCACGACCGCCGGGCCGGGCGCGCCCGGGGTGCTGGTCGCGACCGACTCGCCCTACCTGCTCGGGTACGCCGACGCGCCGGTCGAGGTCGCGACCTACGGCACCACGCCGGGCGCGATGACCGCGCTGCTCCGGGTGCTCACCGGCGAGGCGCGGGCGCCCGGCCGGCTCCCGGTCGCCGTCGACGGCGTCGAGCGCAGCGGCTGCTAGCCCGGACGCTGTCCGGAACCGTCACCTCGAGGCGCCGCGAGCGTCATCTCGGCTGTCCGCGAGCGTCATCTCGGCTCAGAGGCGCTGGTCCAGGAGACCGGTGTCGACGTCGTAGACGAACCCGCCGACCTGGACGGTGTCGGGGATCAGCGGGTGGGTGCGGACCTTGCGGACGTCCTCGGCCAGCGCCTCGTCCTGGTCGGCCACCACGTGGAACGGCTGCCAGGAGGCGTCGCCGCCGGCGGACTCGGCCACCCGGCGCCGCAGCTCGGCCTCGGAGTTGCTGGCCACCGCGCAGCGGGTGTGCGGGACCACCAGGACCCGCGAGACGTTCAGCAGGTGCACGCCCAGCACCAGCGCCTCGAGCGCCTGCGGGGTGACGCGGCCGCCCGGGTTGCGGAAGATCTTGGCGTCGCCGAGGCCGAGTCCGACCATCTCCAGCGGTTGGATGCGGGAGTCCATGCAGGTCACGATGGCCACGCCGACGCGGGCGACGCCGTCGAACCCGGAGACGTCGTGGGCAGCCGCGTAGGCCTCGTTGGCAGCGATCAGGTCGTTGAAGGAGTCCACGGGGGGCAATCTATCGCTGCCGGGAGGGCGTCGTCGTCAGCCTGAGACGAGGACCACGTCATCGGTCTCGAGACGCTCGCTGCGCTCGCTCCTCGACCAGCGGCTGCTCGCGGGTGCGTGCGCCGCGAAAGAGCCACAGCGCCAGCGCCGCGGCGACGACGGCGCAGACCGCGGCCCCGGCGAAGACGGCCTGCTCCTGCGGGATGCTGGCCGCGGCCAGCAGGTCGGTGTAGGCCTGGCAGCGGGTGCGCCCGTCGCACACGTCGACC
>JBBSKO010000075.1:0-9239 GCA_038256225.1 Propionibacteriales bacterium
CCGGTGCCGCCTCCTGGCTGGTCGTCGATGCCGGCGACGGGGCCCGCCGCTACCCGCTCCCGGCCGACCCGGGCGCTGCCGAGACGACCCTCGCCGCCCTCGGTGCGCCGCCGCTGGCGACCGCGACGCCGGTGCCGTCGGTCTGGCTGGGACTGGTCGCGGCCGGGACGGCCGCCACACTGCCGCCGCTGGCCGTACGCGGGGGGCCCACCTGCCTGCTGCTCGAGCCGGGCGTCCCCGGGCGCCGGCCCGACCTCCCGCCGACCGCCCCGGTGACCCGGCTGGTCGCGCAGCCGCCCGACACCTCCGCGGACGAGTCCGCCGTCACCACGCCCGGTGCCGGCGCGCTGGTCACGACCACCGAGCGTCCGCGGTCGCGGTGGTTCGTCGACGACCGGGGGCGCGCGCTGCCGGTCCGCGGAGCCGAGGCCCGCGCCCGCCTGGGCTGGGCGGGGGTCGTGCCGGTCGTGGTGCCGGCGTCGTGGCTCGGCCTGCTGGCACCCGGCCCGGTGCTGTCGGTGCGGGCGGCGGCGGCCCCTGCTGCGTAAACGTTGGGTTACGGATCGGTCCGGGGACCGGATCGTCGGGCACCCTGACCACTCCTGGGTCCGCAGCCCCTCTGCTGGGGCGGGTGCCCCGACGTCCCCACCAGACGAAACGAGTCCCTCAGTGAGAAGAACACGCGCCCTCGTCGGCGTGGCCGGGGTGGCGCTCGCCGCGACCTCGGCGCTGGTCAGCACCAGTACCACCGCCTCCGCGGAACCCTCCGGACCCGGGGCCGTCAGCCCCGCCGACCCGTCCGCCGCGACCGGCGGCGGGCGTGGCGCGGGCACCGCGGCGCGGGTGGAGAAGCCGACCCGGGCCCAGGTGGCGCAGCAGGCGGCCGAGTCGGCCGTGGCCGGCGACCCGATCGCCATGCCGACCTCCTACCCGTACCAGCCCCGGCTGCGGTTCTACCGCGACAACGCCGACGACGCCGCCGCGACGGCCGAGCTGATCACCCACCCGCAGATCGCGCCGCGCCTGACCGAGCTCATGCAGCGCAGCGACCGGGTCTCGGTCCAGGTCGTCGGGCAGTCCACCGAGGGGCGCGACCTCTACCTGGTGACCCTCACCGCGCCGGAGACGGCCGAGGAGACCGCCCGGCAGTCCGCGTGGAAGAACCAGATGAAGGCCGACCCGGAGGCCGCCGCGGCCGACCCCGCGCTGCCGCGCGACTACAAGACGCCGATCTGGATCAGCAACAACATCCACGGCAACGAGTGGGAGGGCACGGACGCGGCGATGGACTACATCGAGCACCTGGCCACCGCACCGCTGAGCGAGGTCGGCGGGATCCTGGCCAACAACCGGGTCTACTTCTCGCCGTCGCTGAACCCCGACGGGCGGACCAACGCTACGCGGGCCACCGCGCTCGGGCTCGACCCGAACCGGGACATGATCACCAACTCCACCCCGGAGACGCGGTCCTTCATCCGTCAGGCCCAGGCCATCCAGCCGATCTACGCCGCGGACTTCCACGGCTACACCCGGGTGCTGCAGATGGAGCCCTGCGGCCCGCCGCACGGCTCCAACTACGAGTACGACCTGACGATGCCGCACAACTACGCGCTGGCGCTGAAGGTGGAGAAGGACGTCGTCGACGCCGACATTCCGGGCAACACCTACTACGACACCACCACCGGCGCGGTCGTGCCGGCCAACACCGGGCCCGACACCGCCCACATCAAGATCCCCTACCGCGACACCCCCGACGGCTGGGACGACTTCCCGCCGATCTTCACCGCGCAGTACGCCGCGTTCTTCGGCGCCGCCTCGGCGACCGTCGAGCTGCCGCTGACCCGCGGTGCGGCCGGTGGGCGCCAGACGCCCGAGCGGGCCGTGGTGAACACCGACGTCGCCTACCAGACGATGGAGAGCATCGTCGGCTACATGAACGTCGGCACCACCGCGCGCGACATGATCTCGAACCAGATCGAGACCTTCCGCCGCGGCGTGGCCGGCGAGGCCAAGGACAACCTGACCACCGAGGACGTCGCGGCGGTCCCGGGGCCGGAGCAGTGGAAGCCGCTGTGGGACGTCGTCGACGACCAGGACCCGATCGAGGTCCCGCGCGCCTACGTCATCCCCGTCGGCGAGGGACAGCGCTCCGAGAGCGACGCCGACCGGCTCGTCGACCAGCTGCTGACCCACGACGTCGAGGTCGGCACGCTGACCTCCGACACGACCGTGGACGGCACGGACTACCCGGCCGGCTCGTACGTCGTCGACATGCACCAGCCGCTGCGCGGCCTGGCCAACTCGCTGCTCGACCTCGGGGAGGACATCTCCGAGAAGGTGCCCTCGATGTACGACATCTCTGCCTGGAGCTACTCCTACACGTGGGGTGCGACCGTCGACAAGGTCGGCCTGACCGAGGACCCCGCCCCCGTCGGTGACGTCGAGCCGATCGACGCCGTGCCGGCCGGCTCGAGCGTCCCGGACGAGGCGACCTACACGACCTTCGACGTCGCGGGCGTGGCCGACCACCGGCTGCTGAACGAGGTCCTCGAGGAGGACGTCCCCGTCGCCATGCTCGAGGACGGCTCCGTCGTGGTGGACGTCGCCGGTTTCGACGTCGCCGCGGCAGCGGCCGAGGACCTCGGGATCACCCTGGAGGCCGCGTCCGAGGAGGACCTCGACGCCCTCGCGGCGGAGACCACGAAGCCGCTCAGCGACCTGACCGTCGGCTACGTCGGCACCCAGGACGACCGTCTCTCGCTGACCGAGCTCGGCTTCGACGACCTCGTCGCGCTGAGCGTGACCAGCCTCGACGCCGATCCCACGCTGCTCGACGGCGTCGACGTCCTGTGGGTCGGCGGGACGTTCAACCCCGCGGTGGGCTCCGCGGCCGAGGACGCCGTCGAGGCGTTCGTGGCCGACGGCGGGTCCGTCACCGGGCGGGACGCCTCGAACGGTGTCTTCGCCCTCGCCCAGCGGATCGGTCTGCTCGACGGGACCGTGACGCCCGGCAACCGGTCCGGCAACGGCATCGTGGACGTGGACACGCCGGAGGGCTCGGTGCTCGCGCCGTACGCCCAGGACTCGGCGTTCATCTACCCGGCGTTCTCCTACTCCGCGCTGGGTGGGAGCACGACGGCGGCGCAGACCTACGGCGCCGACCCGCTGCTCGCGGGCCACTGGCGGGCCACGGACGCCACCAACGGCCCGGCCGGCGCGGCCGGCGCGGCCTCGGCCGTCTCGGCGGTCGACGAGGAGACGGGGTCGCGCACCTTCGTCTTCGGCACCTCGCCGCTCTTCCGCACGCACCCCAAGGGCGGCCTGTCGCAGGCCGCGCGCGCCCTGCAGTGGGCCGGGCCCGAGGGGGAGCCGGTCGTGGCGCCCGGCGACAGCAGCGTGGTCATCGCCCCGGTGGGGCGCGTGGTCTACCCGGGCGACGCCACCGTCGAGGTGACCACCGCCGGGGACGACGAGACCCCGGCGGACGGCACCGTCGAGCTCCTGGTCGGAGACGAGGTCGTCGCCTCCGGGGCGACCACCGACGGGGCGGTCAGCCTGACCGTCGAGGGCCTGACCCCGGGCACCACGTCGGTCGTGGCCCGGTTCACCCCGGCCACCCCGGGCTCGCCGGCGGTGCTCAGCGCCCCGGCCGACGTCCGCGTGACCAGGGCGGTCTCGGAGCTGGACCTCGACGCCACCGAGGCGGTGGGCAAGCGCGCCCGCCTGGTCCTCGACCTGGAGGTCGCCGCGGTCCCCACCACGGGGCGGGTGGTGCTGCGCGACAACGGTGCGCTGCTGCGCACCGTCCGCGTCACCGCCGGTGAGCCGACGGTCCTGCGGGTGGCGCTCACCCGCGGGCGGCACCTGATCAAGGCCCGCTTCAGCGGCACGGACCTGGTCCGGGGCAGCGCCGACCGGGACCGGGTGCGGATCGGCTGACCGCACCCCACCGCCGCGCCGGGCCCGAGGCAGGACCTCGGGCCCGGTGCGCGGGGGCGGCGGGCCCCTCACACTGGGGTCACGACGCGTCGGGCGGAGGTGAGCGGTGGAGGCAGGCACGGAGCCCGACCGCGCCACGCCCCGCCGGGCCCGGCGCAGCGCGACCGGTGTCGTGCTGGCCGCGCTGATGCTGGGCACCTCGCTGGACCCGTCCCTGCTCGCGAGGTCCTGGGTCTTCCAGGGTGTCCTGAGCGGTGTCGGCGTGGCGGTCGGGTACGCCACGGGTGCCGGCGTCGGCGCGCTCGGCCAGCGCGTCGCCGACCGGCTCGGGTGGCGAGGTCCCCGGATGGGCCGCCGCGGCGCGCTGGTGCTGGCCGTCCTGGTCGGTGCCTGGACCGCCTGGGTCGTGGTCGCGGCCGTCGGCCAGCACCGCTGGACCTGGGACCGGCTCGGGTACTCGCCGGCCCTGACCACGACGGCGTACGCCGGGGCGCTCCTGCTCGCGGTGGCCGTGGCCGTCGTGCTCGGCGCGCTCGGCCTGCTGGCCCGGGTGGTCTGGTCGCGGGTGGCCCGGCTCGGTGCGCGCTGGCTGCCCGCGTCGGTGGCCGCGGTGCTGGCCGCCGTGGTGGTCGGCTGGGCCGCGCTGGCCGCCGCCGACACCTGGGTCCTCCAGCGCACCCTCGACGGGATGAATGCGGCGTTCGAGGCCGACGACCTCGAGGTCGACGCCTCCGCACCGGACCCGCCGCCGGCCGACGCGCCGCGCTCGGGCACGTCGGCCTCCGCGGTGTCCTGGGCCGAGGTGGGGGACCAGGGCCGCCGCTTCCTGTCCCGTGGTCCCGACGCCGGCGAGGTCGACGACCTCGCCCCCGCCGGCGCCGCCCCGGCCGTCGACCCGGCCCGCGTCTTCGTCGGGCGCGCCTCGGCCGGGACGGTCGAGGACCGGGTCGCCCTCGCCGTCGCCGAGCTCGACCGGCTGGACGCCTTCGAGCGGCGCGCGGTCCTGGTCGTCGTGCCGACCGGCACCGGGTGGGTCAACGAGCAGATCGTCGCGCCGGTCGAGCACCTGCTCGGTGGTGACGTGGCCACCGTGGCCGTGCAGTACTCCCACCTGCCGAGCCCGCTGGCCTACCTCGCCGAGCACGACGCGGCGAGCCGGACCGGGGCGGCGACCATCGAGGCCGTCCGGGACCGGGTCGCCGCGCTGCCCGCCGCGGACCGACCGATGCTGCTGGTGGCGGGCGAGAGCCTGGGCAGCTTCGGCGGGGCGCAGGCCTTCGACGACCTCGACGACCTGGTCGCCGACGTCGACCGGTCGCTGTGGATCGGCGCCCCCGAGTTCATGCACCTGCGGCGGCAGGCCGAGGCCGACCGGGTGCCGGGGTCGACGCAGGTCCGTCCGGTCGTCGGCGACGGCGAGGACGTCGTCGTGGCCAACCGGCGCACCGACCTCGACGGGACCAGCCCCCGCTCGGTCTTCCTCCAGCAGGCTGACGACCCGATCGTGTGGTGGGACTGGGGCACCGCCGTGCGCCGGCCCGACTGGCTCGCCGAACCGCTCGACCCGGCGGTCAACCCCGCGATGACCTGGCGGCCGTTCTCCACCTTCGCCAACCTCACCGTGGACATGGCCGTCGGCAACGACTTCGACGAGGACCACGGCCACCTCTACGGCACCCAGCCGCTGGCGGCGTGGACGGCGATGCTGGCACCGCCCGGGTGGGAGGCGGCCGACGTCGAGCGCCTGCGCGAGCACCTGGCGCGGCTCGAGCGGTGAGGCCGCGGGCGGGGTCGGTCAGCCGTCGGGGGCGGGGCCGGCCGGGGGCAGCAGCGGGATGTCCAGGCGGCGGAGCCCGGCGGGCAGGGCCGAGACGGCGACCAGGGCCACGAACCCGCTGATCAGCTTGTCGCCGACCGACACGAGCAGGTTGGCCGCCCAGGTGCCGACCGCCGCCGCGTTGGTCAGGGCGGTCACCGTGGCCGCCAGCGTCTCCTGCTCGTGGCCGGTGCCGCCGCCGAGCAGCAGGACCAGGATCGGGACGGCCAGCAGGGTGCAGACCGTGGCGACGAGGAGGTTCAGGCCGAGGAAGCGGGGCAGGGTCCGGCCGAGGCCGAGCCGGCGTACGCCGTAGCCCCAGACGAGCGCGCCGGCGACGTTGACCAGCGCGAAGGGCAGCGAGGCCGGACCGCCCTCGGCCACGCCGAGGATGTTGGTGACCAGGCCGACCCCGGCGCCGTGCCACGGTCCGAGGGCGATCGCGGCCAGGGCCGTGCCGACCATGTCGAGGTGGACCGGCAGGTCGAGCAGCAGGACGAGACCGCGGCCGGCGAGGTTGACCACGACGCAGGCCACCAGCAGGGCGAGCAGGTGGGCGCGCGGCGACCGGGGTGCCGGCGGCGGGGACGGTGCGGGCCCGGGAGCGGCCGGGGGAGCAGGGACAGGGGCGTGTGTCGTCGTCCCGGTGGACCGGGCGACCCAGGCGTCGACGTCGGCGTCACCGCCCCCGAGGGCGCGGGCGATCTCCCGCACCAGCGGGACGTTGAGGCGGGTACGGCCGGTGCGGAACACGTCGTAGACGGTCGTGCGGGCCACCCGGGCGGCGTGGGGGTCGGCGCCGTCGCGGACGCGCTGCTCGGCGACGCGCCGACCGATCTCGGCGTACGACGGGTCCCCCGCGCGGCGACGCAGCGCACCCAGCTCGTCGGCGACGACGTCCCAGCCGCCGCCGCCGGGCGCGTGGTCGGTGCCGGGCGTCGTCACGGAGCGGATCGTAGTGCGCCCCGCCGACACGGGCAGGGTGTCCGGGATCGTCCGGGAACCGCGCCGGCCCTGGTGCGGGCTCGCGGACGGCGGTGGGATCGGGGGGCGGTCGCGCAGCCCCGGGGGGGAGTGCCGCGCGGCAGCGGCCCGTGACGGGGCGCCGCTCCGTGGGGGAGCGGCGCCTCGTCGGCGGGCCCCGGACGAGCACCGGCCCCGCCGGTGAGGGTCGGGGCCGGTGCGTCCGCGTCTCGCGGCGGCGGAGGATAGGGGATTCGAACCCCTGAGGGCGTTAACCCAACCCGCTTTCCAAGCGAGCGCCATAGGCCACTAGGCGAATCCTCCGCGCAGGAGGCTACCGGTCGTCCCCGCGCGGGGTCGACTCGGGCCGGTACGGGCCGGGTTGCCGCCCGCGCGGGGGGCTCGCCTAGACTGCGGGCAACCCCCCGCGTGGCGGCACCTCACCCAAATCCCCCAGGGCCGGAAGGCAGCAAGGGCAAGTGGGCTCTGCTGGGTGCGCGGGGGGCCTCTTCGTCCCCGGACCGGTCAGGTCCCGGCCGCGAGCTCGGGCGGCCTGGTGGGCTGTCGGCGCCGGTGGCTAGTGTCGTCGGCGTGGAGTCACCCCTCGCGCTGTACCGGCGCTACCGGCCCGAGACCTTCGCCGAGGTCATCGGGCAGGACCACGTGACCGAACCCCTGCGGGCCGCCCTCGCCAGCAACCGGGTCAACCACGCCTACCTGTTCTCGGGCCCGCGCGGCTGCGGCAAGACCACCTCGGCCCGCATCCTGGCCCGGGCGCTGAACTGCGAGCTGGCGCCGGTCGCCGACCCGTGCGGGGAGTGCCAGAGCTGCCGCGACCTGGCCCGCGGCGGGCCCGGGTCGATCGACGTCATCGAGATCGACGCGGCCTCGCACGGCGGCGTCGACGACGCCCGCGACCTGCGCGAGAAGGCGTTCTTCGCCCCGGTCCGCAGCCGCTACAAGGTCTACGTCATCGACGAGGCCCACATGGTGACCACCCAGGGCTTCAACGCGCTGCTGAAGCTGGTCGAGGAGCCCCCGCCGCACCTGCGCTTCATCTTCGCCACCACCGAGCCCGACAAGGTCATCCCGACCATCCGCTCGCGGACGCACCACTACCCGTTCCGGCTGATCCCGCCGCGGCTGCTGTCGTCCTACCTCGGCGAGCTCTGCGCGCGGGAGGGCGTGGCCATCGAGCCCGCCGCCGTCCCGATGGTGGTCCGCGCCGGCGCCGGGTCGGCCCGCGACACCCTCTCCGTGCTGGACCAGCTGCTCGGGGGGTCCGGCGAGGCCGGGATCACCTACGAGCTGGCCACCGGGCTGCTCGGCTACACCCCGGACACGCTGCTCGACGAGGTCGTCGACGCCTTCGCCGCCGGCGACGGCCGGGCGGTCTTCGGCGTGGTCGACAAGGTCATCGAGACCGGCCAGGACCCCCGCCGGTTCACCGAGGACCTCCTGCGCCGGCTGCGCGACCTGGTGATCGTGGCGGCGGTGCCCGACGCGCCGGCCACCGGGCTGATCGACGTCTCCGAGGACCAGGGCGAGCGACTGGTCGCCCAGACCGCCCGCTTCGGCACGGCCGACCTGACCCGCGCCGCCGACCTGGTGGCGACCGGGCTGACCGAGATGCGCGGCGCCACTGCGCCCAGGCTGCTGCTCGAGCTGATCTGCGCACGGATCCTGCTGCCCGGTGCCGACCACACCACGCAGGGCGTGCTCGCGCGCCTGGACCGTCTCGAGCGTCGCAGCGCCATCAGCGGCACGCCCAGCGCGGCCGCCCCGACCGGCGCGGTGGCACCCCGGGTCACCGCAGACCCGCCGCTGCGGCTGCCGGCCCAGGACCGGCCGGCCGCTGTCCGTGCCCACGACCAGGGCTCGACCGCCGAGCAGGCTGCCACGGTGGTGCCACCGGAACCGCCGGCCGCCGTCGAGGCGCCGGCTCCCGTCGAGCCGCCTGTGGCCGTCGAGGCGCCGGCCGCCGTCGAGCCGCCCGCACCGCAGAAGTCCCCCGTGGTGCGCGAGGTGCCGCGGCTGGTCTCCGACGAGCCGCCCGGGCCCGCGCCGGCGGCGCCGAAGGCGAGCGCCCCCGCGCCGGCCGGTCGGCCGACGGGGACCGAGGGCCCGGTCCTGTCCCTGATCGACGTCCGCCGGCTGTGGCCCGACGTGGTCGAGGCGACCAAGCACCGGCGCCGGGTGACCTGGATGCACCTCAGCCAGAACTGCCAGGTCGTCGAGGTCGCCGGCCGCAGCGTGACGCTCGGCTTCACCAACGCCGGGGCCCGCAGCTCGTTCGACGCCGGCGGCAGCGCCGAGATCGTGCGCCAGGCCGTCATCGACGTGATCGGCGTGGACTGGAAGGTCGAGACCATCATCGACGCCGGGGCGGACGCGAGCGCCACGGCGCCGCCGGCGCCCAGCGCCGAGCCGCTGCCTGTCCCCGCCCAGGCCGCGCCGGCCGCGGCGCCCCCGGCCGCGGCGCCCCCGGACGCGGCGCCCCCGGACGCGGCGCCCCCGGACG
>JBBSKO010000076.1:0-9237 GCA_038256225.1 Propionibacteriales bacterium
ACCACCCCGGTGGCGTCGGTGTCGGGGTCGCGCCACAGCGCGTCGCCGATCGCGATCCGCGCCTCCTGGAGGTACTCGACGTACTTGACGTTGTTCACGTGGCGGTAGACGTCGACGTCGGAGAAACGCACCCGCAGCTCGTAGGCCGTGGCCCGGTCGGCGTCGACCGGGCCGGGTCGCGGCACGGCCGGGCGGTCGTCGGGTTCGAGGAACCCGGCGAGCACCTCGCGCTCGGCCGGGGTCAGCCGGCGCGGCCGGCCGCTGGCGAAGACGTACGGCGTGAGCAGCGTCGTGGCCCGCGCGTAGACGCGGCGCGCCCCGTCCGCCCCGTCCGCCCCGTCCGGCTCGGGGTGGAACAGCTCGTAGCGCAGCGTGAAGCTGGCGCCCCGCACCTCGCTCACCCAGACCTCGATGTGCAGCGGGCCGCGGTCGAGGACCAGCGGGGTGAGGTAGTCGATGTCGTGGCGGACCACGAGCGCCGCCTCGCCCCGCGCCGCCTCGTCCGGCGAGCCCGGCACCACGCCGGGACGCAGCAGGCGGAGCAGCTCGACCCGGGCCTCCTGGAGGTAGTCGACGTAGACGACGTTGTTGACGTGACCGAGCTCGTCGAGGTCGGCCCATCGCAGAGGGCACAAGTACGTGTGGCGCACGGACCGATGCTGTCAGAAGTCGGCTCCTCTAGGGTGGCCGGAGGCGTCGGAGCCGACGCCGCCCCCGGCAGATCGGAGTTTCACCCATGCCCGAAGCAGTCATCGTCGCCGCGACGCGCTCGCCCATCGGACGCGCCAACAAGGGCTCGCTGAAGGACCTGCGACCCGACGACCTGGCGGCGACGATCGTCCGGGCCGCCCTGGACAAGGTGCCCGCACTGGACCCGGGCACCGTCGACGACCTCTACCTCGGCTGCGGCCTCCCCGGCGGGGAGTCCGGCAGCAACATGGGACGGGTCGTGAACGTGCTCAACGGCATGGACAGCGTCCCCGGCGCCACCGTGACCCGCTACTGCGCCTCGTCGGTGCAGACCACGCGGATGGCCTTCCACGCGATCAAGGCCGGCGAGGGCGACGTCTTCGTCTCCGCCGGCGTCGAGATGGTCTCCCGCTTCTTCAAGGGCACCTCCGACCACCTGCCCGACACCGTGAACCACGCCTTCGACGACGCCCAGTCGCGGACGAAGGCCACCGCGGAGAGCAACGCCGCGTGGCACGACCCCCGCCAGGACGGGGCGCTGCCCGACGTCTACATCGCGATGGGCCAGACCGCGGAGAACCTCGCCACCAGTCGTGGGCTGAGCCGCCAGGAGCTCGACGAGTTCGGCGTGCGCTCGCAGAACCTCGCCGAGAAGTCGATCGACAACGGCTTCTGGCAGCGCGAGATCACCCCGGTCACGACACCCGACGGCACGGTCGTGACCGCCGACGACGGTCCCCGCGCCGGCGTGACCTACGACGCGATCAAGGACCTCAAGCCGGTCTTCCGCGCCGACGGCGTCGTCACCGCCGCGAACTGCTGCCCGCTCAACGACGGCGCCGCGGCCGTGGTGATCATGTCGGACACGAAGGCCGCCGAGCTGGGCCTGACCCCGCTGGCGCGGATCGTGTCCACCGGCGTGTCCGGTCTCTCGCCCGAGATCATGGGCCTCGGCCCGGTCGAGGCCACCCAGCGCGCCCTGGCCCTGGCCGGGATGAGCATCGGCGACATCGACCTCGTCGAGATCAACGAGGCCTTCGCGGCCCAGGTGGTCCCGTCCTACCAGGACCTCGGCATCGACCTCGACCGGCTCAACGTCAACGGCGGCGCGATCGCCGTGGGCCACCCGTTCGGGATGACCGGCGCCCGGCTGCAGAACACGATGCTGAACTCGCTGGACTTCCACGACAAGTCGACCGGCCTGATCACCATGTGCGTCGGCGGCGGCCAGGGCATGGCCCTCATCCTGGAGCGGGTCTGAGCACCGGGCCCGGGGTCGGGGACGAGGCGTCCGACGACGCCGGTCGTACCCCGACCCCGTGGCTCGACGACGACGAGCAGCACGCCTGGCGTGCGCTGGTCCTCGGCTCCGAGCTCCTCTTCGGCCGCCTCAACGACGAGCTCGAGCGTCGGCACGGGCTGACCTTCACCGAGTACTCCATCCTGGTGCGGCTCTCCGAGCGGGACGGCCGGATGCGGATGGCGCAGCTCGCCGACGCCCTGGCGCACAGCCGGAGCCGCGTCACGCACACCATCAAGCGGATGGAGGGACGGCGCCTGGTGCGACGGGAGGACTCCCCCGAGGACGGTCGCGGCGTCGACGCCGTGATGACCGACGAGGGCCTGGCCGTGCTCGAGAAGACCGCCCCCACCCACGTGAACGGGGTGCGCCGCCACCTGCTCGACCTCGCCGGCCCCGGCGAGGTGGCCGCGCTCGGCCGCGTCATGGACGCGGTCTGCGACCACCTCATCGCCGGGCACCCGGAGATGGAGATCCGGGAGGGCTGAACCGTCTCAGTCGCGGGTCAGGCGGCGGTGGGTGACCCGGTGCGGGCGGGTGGCGTCGGCGCCGAGGCGCTCGATCTTGTTCTCCTCGTACGAAGCGAAGTTGCCCTCGAACCAGAACCAGCGGCCGGGCTCGTCCCCGTCGCCCTCCCACGCCAGGATGTGGGTGACGACGCGGTCCAGGAACCACCGGTCGTGCGAGGTGACCACGGCGCAGCCGGGGAACTCGAGCAAGGCGTCCTCCAGCGAGGACAGGGTCTCGACGTCGAGGTCGTTGGTGGGCTCGTCGAGCAGCAGCAGGTTGCCGCCCATCTTCAGCGTGAGCGCCAGGTTCAGCCGGTTGCGCTCGCCGCCGGAGAGCACCCCGGACTTCTTCTGCTGGTCGGGACCCTTGAAGCCGAACGAGGCCACGTAGGCGCGTGAGTTCATCTCGAAGTTCGCGACCTTGATGTAGTCCAGGCCGTCCGAGACGACCTCCCACACGTTCTTGGTCCCGTCGAGGCCGCCGCGGCTCTGGTCGACGTAGGAGATCTTGACGGTCTGCCCGACGTCGAGGCTGCCCTCGTCCGGCTGCTCCTGGTCGGTGATCATCCGGAACAGCGTCGTCTTGCCGACGCCGTTGGGGCCGATCACGCCGACGATCCCGGCGCGGGGCAGGGAGAAGGACAGGTCGCCGATCAGGACCCGGTCGTCGAAGCCCTTGGTGAGGTCGCGCGCCTCGAGCACCACGTCACCCAGTCGGGGCCCGGCGGGGATGTTGATCTCGGAGGTGTCGATCTTGCGCGTCCGGTCGGCCTCGGCGGCCATCTCCTCGTAGCGCGCGAGGCGCGAGCGGCTCTTGGTCTGGCGGGCCTTCGCGTTCGAGCGCACCCACTCCAGCTCGCGCTCGAGCATCCGGGCGCGCTTGACGTCCTTCTGGCCCTCGATCTTGAGCCGGTCCTTCTTGGTCTCCAGGTAGGTGGAGTAGTTGCCCTCGTAGCCGTGGATCTGGCCGCGGTCGACCTCGGCGATCCACTCGGCGACGTTGTCGAGGAAGTACCGGTCGTGGGTCACGGCCAGCACAGCACCGGGGTAGTTCTTCAGGTGCCCCTCCAGCCACTGCACCGACTCGGCGTCGAGGTGGTTGGTGGGCTCGTCGAGCAGCAGCAGGTCGGGCTGCTGGAGCAGCAGCTTGCACAGCGCGACCCGGCGACGCTCACCACCGGAGAGGTGGTCCACCAGGCTGTCGGCCGGGGGGCAGCGCAGGGCGTCCATGGCCTGGTCGAGACGGGAGTCGAGGTCCCAGGCACCGGCGTTGTCGAGGTCGGTCTGCAGGTCGCCCATCTCGGCGAGGAGCTTGTCGAAGTCGGCCTCGGGGTCGGCCATCGCCTCGGAGATCTCGTTGTAGCGGTCCAGCTTGCCCTTGACCTCGCCGACGGCCTCTTCGACGTTCTCCAGCACCGTGCGGCCCTCGGTCAGCGGCGGCTCCTGCTGGAGCATGCCCACCGTGGCGTCGGGGTCCCTGACGGCCTCGCCGTTGTTGGCGTGGTCGAGCCCGGCCATGATCTTCAGCAGGGTCGACTTGCCGGCCCCGTTGGGTCCGACGACGCCGATCTTCGCTCCGTGCAGGAACGACATCGTGACGTTGTCGAGGACGACCTTCTCGCCGTGGGCCTTCCGCACCTTGTGCAGGGTGAACACATACTCCGCCATGCTTACGAGCCTACGCAGCGACGTGCTCCCCCGGCTCCGCGGGGGTGGCCGCCGCGGTCCGTGTGAAGACGGTGCTGCCGCGGGCCAGGTCGTGGCCCACGAGGACCGCCTCCACCTCGTGCGTGGTGACCGCCACGCCGTCCTTGCCCGTCCAGGTGCGGGCCGCCAACCGCCCGTGGACCACGACCGGCTGGCCCTTGTGGAGCGAGGCGACGCAGTTCTCGGCCAGGCCGCGCCAGGCGTTCACGGTGTACCATTGCGTCTCGGCGTCGCCCCAGGTCTCGGTGCGTCGGTTCCAGCGCCGCGGGGTGCAGCCCACGCGGAAGCTGGTCACCGGGACGTCGCCGGCCAGGCGCAGCGAGACCTCCCCGCCGATCCAGCCCTGCAGCGTCACCAGGGTCTCGTTGCTCATCGGTCCGTCCTCCCCGCCCGCCGGCGACGGGCACGGCACCAGCCTGCGGCCGGGGCCCGCGCCGGGGCGACCGGGCCGGCGGCGCCGGTGGACGAGCCGGCCGACCGGGCCGCTGTGGACGGTTCCCGGCCGACCCGACCCGAGCCGACCCACCGGACCGGGGGCGGGAGGGGGAGGTCAGCCGCGCCGGATCGTGGCGAGCGCCTCGTGCACCTGGGCGTGCGCGGCCAGCTCGGCCGAGACCGGCGTCACCACCAGCTCGGTGGCCACCCCGCCCACGGCCGCCCGCAGCCGCTTGTCCGCCGCCCTGGCCCGCGAGCGCGCGGTGGCCCGGACCAGGACGCGACCGGCCAGGCCGAGCAGGACGCCCAGCAGCACCCCGCCGAGCAGCATCACCGTGGGCACCGGGAGCCCGCCGGCCGACGGCGTGGCCACCTCGGGGAGACCGAGGAACCCGAGCACGGCGAGGACCAGCAGCCAGGCCAGCCCCGCGGCACCGGTCAGCAGGAGCACCCACTGCAGCGCCCGGACGACGCCGGTCCACCACGGCAGGCGGTCGACCTGCAGGTCGGTGGAGGCCATCGCGGCGTCGAGCCGGTCGCCGAGGTCGTCGAGCCGCGAGGTCGAGGCACGCCGGACCGAGGCCGCCCAAGGCCGGCCGAGACCGGCGGCGGCCTCGTCGGCCAGGGCCCGCACCTCGGTGTCGACCCGCGCCCGCTGGACCGGGGTCGTCGCCGGCAGGGAGGTGCGGGAGAGCCCGGTGAGCTGGCGCCCGGCGTCACCGAGGTCGAGGTGGAGCCGCTTGAGCGGGTCCGGGCGGAGCCGGGCGACCCAGCTGACGACCGGCCAGCCGGTGGCCCGTCCGCCGCGCACCCGGGTGGACCGTTCCACGGCCTCGACCACCGTCGGGACGCCCGCCGCGTCGGCCAGGGCACCCTCCAGCTCGCGCACCCGCTGCTCGGACAGGCTGCGGGCCTGCCCCTCGCCGCTCTGCTCGGCCATCCGGTCGGCCATGGTGCGCAGGTCGGCCTCGAGCCGCAGCCGCGTGGCGGCCTTGTCCCGCACCCGCCCGGCGATCTCGCCGCGCAGGTCCTCGATCCCGATCCCGTGCCGGGCGCTGACGGCGTAGACCGGCACGTCGGGCAGCCCGTCGGCCGCGAGCAGCCGGCGGACGTCGGCGAGCATCGCGTCGCGTCGGTCCTCGGGCACGGTGTCGATGTGGTTGAGCACCACCACCATGACGTCGCGGTGCGACTGCAGCGGGGCGAGGTAGCGGTCGTGGATCGCGGCGTCGGCGTACTTCTGGGGGTCGAGGACCCACACCAGCAGGTCGGTGAGCTGCACGAGCCGGTCGACCTCGAGGTGGTGGCTGACCTCGGTCGAGTCGTGGTCCGGCAGGTCCAGCAGGACGACCCCGTCGAGCTGGCGGTCGTCGCGGCGCACGTCGAGCATCGAGTCGCGGGTGGTCCGGTGGCGCGGCGGGATGCCGAGCCACTCCAGCAGCTCCGCGGCGCCCTCCTGGCCCCAGACGCAGGCCGAGGCCCACGAGGTGGTCGGACGGCGGACGCCGACGGCGGAGAGCTCGAGGCCGGTCAGCGCGTTGTAGGTCGAGGACTTGCCCGACCCCGTCGCGCCGGCGATCCCGACCACGGTGTGCCGGGCCGAGAGCCGCATCCGCGACGCCGCACGGTCCGCGGCGGCAGCGGCCTCGTCGACGAGGCCGTCGTCGAGCCGCCCGCGCGCACCCTGCGCGGCCTGCTCCAGCGCCTCGATGCGGGTCCCGAGCTCGGTGCCCCGGGTGACCAGCTTGCGGGCCCCCTCCAGCAGCGTCGTCACGTCGTCCTCTCCTGGGTGGTCTGCGGGGGTGCGGCCACGCCGCCGTGGCGGCGGGCCGCGACGCGCTGGTCGTCGACCTTGCGGGCGGCCTCGCGCAGCCGGTCCGCCGCGCCGGGCGCGAGACCCTGCTGGTCGAGCAGGTCGGTGAAGCGGGCGCGCTCGCCCTCGAGCAGAGCGCGCAGCCGCTGGTCGAGGGCGCGCTTGGCGCGCTCGGCGAGGCGGCGTACGGCCTGGTCGCCGAAGACGGCCTCCAGCAGCTTCTGGCCGAGCACGGCCGAGCCGCCGGCGATGCCGACCTCGGTCCCGGTGACCCCGGCGGTGCTGGCGAAGACGACCACCATCAGCGCGACCGAGAGGCCGTTGACGCCGAAGGCCAGGAAGCGGGCCGTGCTGCGCTTGTCGGCGCCCTCGGTGCGGACCATCTCGAGCACGTCGGACTGCCACTCGCGCACCGCGCGCTCGGCCTGGCGGCGCAGGTCGCGGGAGGCGCGGCCGAGGTCGCGGTCGCCGCGCTCGAGCAGGGTGCGGCCGGCCGGGCTCTGCCGCCAGGCGGACTCGGCCCGTTCGGCGGCGGCCTCGGCGTGCTCGAGGATCAGGGTCTCCAGGCCGGACTCGACGGCCACCGTGACCTGCTCGGCCTGCCGGGGCTTGCCCTTGACCGTGCTGACCACGCGGTCGCGCAGCCAGCCGACCTTGGTCTCCAGCGAGCGCAGCAGGTCGCCGGTGCCCACGAACTCCTGCCAGCGGGCGAGCACCTCGCCCCGCAGCAGGGTGCCGTCGGCGCAGGCGCGGTTGACCGCGTCGACGGCCTCGTCGTAGGCGCGGTCCACGTCGTCGTGCAGCGTCGCGGTGGCGCGTGCCTGCTCGGCGACCGCGTCGGCGACGGGGTAGGAGCGGCGGGCGACGTCGCGCACCGCGCCCTCGAGCGTCTGCTGGACCACCGCGGCGCGCGCGGCCGTGTCGCCGGCGAGGTTCTGCAGCCAGGCCCGCACCGGGGCGACGTGGGCCGGCGGCAGCAGGCCTTCGTCGTCGACGGGGCCCTCGGCCACGGTGAAGAGCGGGGAGTCCTTGAGCCCGCGGCTGGCGAGCATCCGGGCGAGGTGGGAGGAGACGGTCGCCACCGCGTCCTCGGGCGTGCGGTCGAGGACCACGGCCACGGCCGTCGAGCGCTCCGCGGCCTGCTTGAGGAAGCCCCACGGCACCTGGTCGGCGTAGCGCGCGGCCGAGGTGACGAAGAGCCAGAGGTCGGCGGCGGCGAGCAGCTGGGCGGCCAGCTGGCGGTTGCGCTCCTCGACCGAGTCGACGTCGGGGGCGTCGAGCACGGCCAGGCCGGCCGGGACGGCCGTGGTCGCGACCAGCTGGAGCGCGGCGGGGTCGTTGGTCGAGTGCGTGACCCGGGCCAGGTCCGGCAGCAGCCGGTCCTGGCCGAACCACGCCGCGTCGTCGGGGTGGTGCACCAGCACCGGGGAGCGGGTGGTCGGGCGGAGCACGCCCGGCGTGGTCACCCGGTGCCCGACCAGGGAGTTGACCAGCGTGGACTTGCCGGCCCCGGTGGAGCCGCCGACCACGGTGAGCAGCGGCGCGTCGAGCGTCATCAGGCGTGGGATGACGTAGTCCTCGAGCTGGTCGATCATGGCGCGCCGGGAGTCGCGCAGCGCCTCGGCACCGGGGAGGTCGAGGGGCAGCTCGGCCGCCTGGAGCGCGCTGCGGAGCCGCACGAGCGCGGTCACCATCTGGGTCATCGAGTCGGTACCACCTGTCCGGGGAAGGCTACGGCAGGTCGTACCGCTCGGATGCGGAGGACGTGGGCCTGCCCCCGAGCCTGCCAGTCGTCGGGTGCGGTGCCGCGCAGCAGGCGGTGGTGGAGGAAGCCGAGCTCGATCACGGCCTGCTGGTAGTCGCGCATCGCCCGCTCCGCCGCCCGGCCCCCGGTCTCGCGGGCGTGGTGACGCGCGGCGCGGCGTGCGGGCAGGTCGACGACCCACCCGATGTCGGTCGCGGGCAGGAGCCCGCGCTGCGCCGCGTCACCCAGCGCGGCGGCCAGCATCACCCGCTCCGAGCGACGCGCCCAGACCGCCAGGGCGACGATCCCGGCCAGCGCGGGCAGCATCAGCACGAGGTAGACGCCGATGAAGCCCCCGAGCCCGGCCACGGTCGAGCCGTTCCACAGCCCGTGGGCCAGCACCGCGGCGAGGTAGCCGAGCAGCGGCGCGCCGACGCGGACCGACCGGGACCGGCTGGACACCGCGAGCCCGACGCCGATCCCGATGAAGGCGGTGAAGAGCGGGTGGGCGAAGGGGCTGAGCACGCAGCGCACCACGAAGAGCGTGGTCAGTCCGGCCACTCCCCCGGGGCCGGCGCCGTCGGTGCCGTTGTAGGCGGCGGCGAGGTAGAGGATGTTCTCGGTGAAGGCGAACCCGATGCCGACCATGCCGGCGTAGACGAGGCCGTCGAGCAGCCCGTCGAGCTCGGCGCGGCGCCACCACAGCAGCAGGAGCAGGAAGACGCCCTTGCTGGCCTCCTCGGTCACCGGGGCCACCACGGCCAGCGAGGCCGTCTCGCCGAAGCCGATCACCAGTCCGCCGATCCCGCCGAGCACGACGGCCGCGACCGTGGCCACGAAGGCGCCCCAGGCCAGACCGGCCAGCAGCAGCCCGCGGGGCTCCGGCTCGTAGCGGTCCAGCCACAGGTAGCAGGCCACGAGCGGGACCACCGGCACCGCGGCGGCCACCGCGGCGACCAGGGTGATCCGGGGTGCGCCCGAGAGCGCGAGGAGGACCAGGACCGCCAGTGCACCGAGCACCACGAGGACGGTCACGGTG
>JBBSKO010000077.1:0-9159 GCA_038256225.1 Propionibacteriales bacterium
GACACCCACCAGGTGACCGATCGGCGCCCCGACGGCACCACCCAGGTCCTCGGCATCGACACCGGCTTCATCGTGCACAACCCGCGCACCTACCCGGTGCTGCTGCGGATGTTCGCCGAGCTCGGCGTCGCCACGCAGCCCTCCGAGATGTCCATGTCGATCCGCGACGACCAGACCGGTCTGGAGTGGGCCGGGGCGCTGGGTCGAACCGGGCTGTTCCCGAGCCGGGACAACCTCACGCGGCCGCGCTACCTGGCCATGCTCGCCGAGATCCCGCGCTTCCACCGCCAGGCCAAGGCGGTCGTGGCCCGGACGGCCGCCGACCCGTCGGCGGCCGAGGACGTGACGCTGCGCGAGTTCCTGCGGCAGGGGCGGTTCAGCGCCTACTTCGTGCGGCACTTCATGGAGCCCCTGGTCGCCGCCGTCTGGTCGTGCGACCCCGAGGTCGCCCTCGACTACCCCGCCCGCTACCTGTTCACCTTCCTCGAGCACCACGGCATGCTCGGCATCTTCGGCAGCCCCCAGTGGCGCACCGTCACCGGCGGCTCGCGCGCCTACGTCGAGAAGGTCGGTGCGCACCTCCAGCACGTCCGGCTCGGCGCCAAGGTCACCTCGGTGCTCGAGACCGCGGGCGGCGTCGAGGTCACCGACGGCAACGGCGACGTCAGCACCTACGACGCCGTCGTGGTCGCCACCCACCCCTCCCACGCCCTGGCGATGCTGGCCGAGCCGACCGCGCTGCAGCGCGAGGTCCTCGCCGCGATGCCGTACTCCGCGAACACTGCGCTGCTCCACACCGACGCCTCCCTGCTCCCGGTCGCCACGGACGCCCGCGCGTCGTGGAACTTCCGCCGCCCGCTCGACGCCGACGCACGCCCGGGCGAGGTGATGGTGACCTACGACCTGACCCGGCTGCAGCGGCTGCCCACCGACACCCACTACCTGGTCACCCTCGGCGGCGAGCACGTCGTCGACCCGACCACGGTGATCGCGCGCCGGGAGTACGAGCACCCGCTCTACAACCCGGAGTCCGTCGCGGCGCAGGCCCGCCTGCCCGAGGTCTCCGGCGACCGGGTCGCGTTCGCCGGGGCGTACCACGGGTGGGGCTTCCACGAGGACGGCGCGCGCTCCGGCCTCGCCGCCGCCGAGCGGGTCGGGCTGACCTGGCCGGTGGCCGAGCAGGCGCCCGGCGCCGCTGCGGCCCGCCAGCGGCGGGAGCTGACCGGCGTCTTCGGGACGACGGTGCGCCACACCCGGCGCCGGCCGTGGCAGCGCGCGTTCACGCACCGCACCCGGACCTGGGTGGTGGACCTCGACGACCTGCCCGACCACGGCCTCCTGGGCCGCTTCGAGGCCCGCGACCACCTCGGCGACCCCGAGCGCACGATCCGCGAGAACCTCGAGGCGTTCCTCGCCCGTGAGGGCGCGGTGCCCGAGGGGGGGCTGCGCGGCGGGCAGGTCCTGATGACCGCGAACGCCCGCGCCCTGGGCTACGTCTTCAACCCGATCTCGGTCTTCTGGTGCTTCGACGCCGCCGGGGACCTGGCCGCCACCGTGGTCGAGGTGCACAACACCTACGGCGACCGGCACGCCTACGTCGTGCACCCCGACGAGCAGGGTCGCGCCCGCACCGAGAAGGCCATGTACGTCTCCCCGTTCCACGGCACCGACGGCTGGTACGACCTGGCCGTGCCGGTGCCGGACGAGAGCCTGCACGTCGCGGTCACCCTGAGCACCGACGACGGGGCGCGCTTCAGCGCCTCCCTCGACGGCCGACGACTGCCCGACGACGACCGTCGTGCCGCCCTCAAGGCCGCCCCCGCGGCCCTGCGGGGGTCGGTCCTGATCCACGCCCACGGGGTGTGGCTGTGGCTGCGCCGTCTCCCGATCCGCCCGCGCCCCGCGCACCACCAGGAAGGCGTCCGATGACCCTCGCCCCCGACCGCCGGTCGTCCCACCCCCGCGCCGCGGACCTCGCCGCGCCCGACCTCCCCGGGCCCGACCGCGGCCCCGGCCGGTGGCCCGGGCTCGACGTCGTGCCGACCGGGCTGCGGGCCAGGGTCGCCTCCCGCCTGGCGCAGCAGATCTTCACCGCGGCGCTCCGTCGTCTCGACGTCACCGTCGAGCTGGCCGCGACCGCGACCCGGCCCGCCCGGACCCTCGGCCGCGGCGGCCCGGTGGCCGTCGTGCACCGGCCCGAGGAGTTCTTCGCCCGGATCGGCAGCGACGGCCTGATCGGGTTCGGCGAGGCCTACCTGACCGGCGTCTGGGAGGCCGAGGACCTCGGAGACTTCCTGGCCGTGCTCGCCGCCGAGATGGCCGACCTCGTGCCGCGCCCGTTGCAGAAGCTGCGCGCGCTCTACGTCGCCCGCCCGCCCGCGTTCCACCGGAACACCGAGGACCAGACGCGGGGCAACATCGCGCACCACTACGACCTGTCCAACGACATGTTCGAGCTGTTCCTCGACCCCACCCTGAGCTACTCCAGCGGGCTCTTCGAGGCCGAGCACACCTCGGCCATCGACGCCGTCGGCACGCACCGCCGTGCCCTGGCCCCCCGCGCCAGGGAGGACGGCGGCCCCGCGCTCGCCGACCTCGAGCCGGCCCAGGACCGCAAGCTCGAGCGGCTGCTCGACGTGACCGGCGTGACCGAGGGCACCCGGGTCCTCGAGATCGGCTCCGGCTGGGGCGAGCTCGCGATCCGCGCCGCCCGGCGCGGCGCGACGGTCACCACCATCACCCTGTCGAGCGAGCAGCAGAATCTCGCCCGCGAGCGCGTCGCCGCCGCCGGGTTCAGCGACCGCGTCGACGTCGAGCTGGTCGACTACCGCGCGGTCACCGGCACCTACGACGTGGTGCTGTCGGTCGAGATGATCGAGGCGGTGGGCTGGCAGTACTGGCGCACCTACCTGGAGACCATCGACCGCTCCCTGGTGCCCGGCGGACGCGCCGGCGTCCAGGCGATCACGATGCCGCACGACCGGATGCTGGCGACCCGCAACACCTACACCTGGGTCAACAAGTACATCTTCCCCGGCGGGTTCCTGCCGTCGGTGCAGGTCCTCGACCAGCTGAGCCGCGAGCACACCTCGCTGCGCCTGGGCGACCGGCTCTCGATGGGCCGGCACTACGCCGAGACGCTGCGGCTGTGGGACGAGACCTTCACCGAGCGCCGCGAGGAGGTCCTCGCCCTCGGCTTCGACCAGACCTTCCTGCGGATGTGGCACTTCTACCTGGAGTACTCCCGTGCGGGGTTCGCCGCCGACTACATCGACGTCAACCAGCTCGTCTGGACCAAGGAGCACCCGTGAGCCCTGCCGTCTCTCTCGCCGAGCGCCTCGCCGCCCTCGTCGAGCCCTTCCTCGGCGGTCCGCTGCCCGTCCGGCTCCGGGCCTGGGACGGCTCCGAGGCCGGGGACGCGGCCGGTCCTCTCGTCGAGCTGCGCTCGCCGGCCGCCGTACGCCGGCTGCTGCGCCACCCCGGTGAGCTGGGGGCCGCGCAGGCCTACGTCACCGGCGAGCTCGACGTCCCCGAGCAGGACGGCTGGGACCTCGACACGGCGCTGACCCACTCCTTCCAGGTCGCCCGCGAGCGGAAGCTGACCGGGGCACGCGTGACGCCCGGCTCGGTGCTGACCGCGGTCAAGGAGCTCCGGGCGCTGGGCCTGATCGGGCTGCCCCCCGGACCCCCGGCCTCCCAGGCGCAGGTGAAGGGCCGGCTGCACAGCAAGCTGCGCGACCGGCGCGCGATCAGCCACCACTACGACCTGTCCAACGAGTTCTACTCGTTGATCCTCGACCCGCAGATGGCCTACTCCAGCGGCTACCACGTCAAGCCCGACGTGAGCCTGGAGGAGGCGCAGCGCGCCAAGCTCGACCTGGTCTGCCGCAAGCTGGGCCTCGAGCCCGGGATGCGGATGCTCGACGTCGGCTGCGGCTGGGGCTCGCTGTCGCTGCACGCCGCGGAGCACTTCGGCGCAAAGGTGGTCGGCGTGACGATCGCGGCCGAGCAGAAGACGTTCATCGACGCCCGGATCGCCGAGCGCGGCCTGGGCGACCGGGTCGAGATCCGGCTCCAGGACTACCGCGACGCCGTGCCCTCCCCCCGCGAGGAGTACGACGCGGTGGGCTCGCTGGAGATGGGCGAGCACGTCGGGCAGGACAACTACCCGACGTACGCCTCCGTGCTCTGCCGCGCCGTGAAGCCCGGCGGGCGGGTGCTGATCCAGCAGATGTCGCGCACCGGCAGGTGGCCCGGCGGCGGACCGTTCATCGAGTCCTTCATCGCCCCCGACATGTACATGCGCCCGGTCGGCGAGACCGTCGCCATGCTGGAGCGCGGCGGCCTCGAGGTGCGCGACGTCCACGCACTGCGCGAGCACTACGTGCTGACCGTGGCCGGCTGGCTCGAGCGGTTCGAGGCCAACGTCGAACGGCTCACCGCGCTGGTCGGCGAGGAGGTCGTGCGCGTGTGGCGTCTCTACCTCGTCGGTGGGTCGATGGCCTTCCGCGACGGCCGGATGGGCGTCGACCAGATCCTGATGGTGCGGCCCGGGGCGGCGCACACGCTGCCGGGCGAACGGGCCTGGTGAACCCCCCGGCTACGTTCTGGTCGTGAGCACCTTCCCGCTGATCGTCTTCGTCCTCGCCCTCGGCGCCGCCACGGTGGTGGCCGTCATGGCCCTCACCGCGATCCGCGGCCAGCAGCTCGGCGTGGTCGCCGTCGTCGACGTGGCCTGGGGCTCCGGCTTCGTGGTCGTGGCGCTGGTCTCCACGGTCGTCGGGCAGCTGCTCGGCCCGGACGGCGGGTATGCCACCGTCCAGCGGTGGTTCGTCCTCGCCCTGGTGGCCCTGTGGGGCGGCCGACTGGCCTGGCACGTGCGCTCCCGCTTCAACGGCGAGCACGCCGGCGAGGAGGACCCGCGCTACGCCGAGATGCTCGGGGGCTCGCTGGCCGAGGTCGGCCTGGCGACCGCGGTCAAGCGCGTCTTCGTCGTGCAGGGGACCGCGATGTGGGTGGTCTCGCTGCCGGTCATGGTGGGCGCGGTCACCGACCTGGTCTGGTGGCCCGTCCTGGTCGTCGGCGCGCTGGTCTGGGCCGTCGGCCTCGCCTTCGAGACCATCGGCGACCGGCAGCTCACCGCGTACAAGGCGGAGCCGAAGGAGACCCGGCCGACGGTGATGGACCGCGGGCTGTGGGGCTGGACCCGGCACCCGAACTACTTCGGCGACGCCACCGTCTGGTGGGGCCTGTGGCTGGCCGCCGGCCTCGCGTCCGGCTGGGGCGTCGGCCTGGCCACGGTGGCCGCGCCGGTCGCGATGACGTTCTTCATCCGCAACGTCACCGGGGCCAAGCTGCTGGAGAAGAAGATGAGCCAGCGCGACGGCTGGGACGACTACGCCGCCCGCGTCCCGATGTTCTTCCCGCTGCCGCCGGGCGTGAAGAAGTCGGCCTCGCGCGGCTGAGCCGGGCGCGGCCCGCCTGCCCCATCTGTCCCAGGAATCCCCGCCTGAGCGGGGATCCCCGATGTTCGCGCGCCCTGCAAGGCGCGCGGAGTCCGGAAACCCCCGCCTGAGCGGGGATTCCCAGGGCTGCTGGGCCTACGTGGCGCGTGAGGCCGTTACTCGCGGCGCGACCGCGCCTCCTCCTGGATGGCCGGCGTGACCACCGGCATCGACCCGGTCTCGACCTGGTCCTTCGGGGAGTCCGGGTCGGGGACGAACTCGTGGGTGTCGCCGTTGCGCTGGTCGAAGCGGATGGTGACGGTCTCGAAGCCCTTGTGGCGCTGCATCTGCGCGTAGGCGGCGTACGCGCGGCGGTCGGCGTCGGTGAGGTCGACGGCGTCGGTGAACGGGGTGAGGAGCGCGCGCGGCCAGAGCCGGCGGGCGAGCACCACGTTCACCTCGATCCCGAGCACCCCCATCAGCGAGGCCAGGTAGATGATGCCGACCAGGCCGAGGACCAGGCCGAAGGTGGCGTTGACGCCGGAGGTCTCGGCCACGACCCGCTGGGCGTAGATCGTCCCGACGAACTGCAGGCCCTGCCACAGCACCGCGGTGACGAACGCGCCGGGCGCCGAGCGGCCGAAGCCATGGCGGCGCGAGGCCGCCAGCCGGAAGAGCACCGTCAGCCCCAGGCCCACCGCCACGGTGGTCGCCAGGGAGATCCCCAGCCGCACGATCCCGGCCAGGTCGGCCCCGAGCACGTCGGTGCTCGCGCCGAGCACCGAGACCGTCGTGACGCCCAGCACCGCCACCCCGGAGGTGGTGATCAGCGCCAGGCTCTTCAGGCGCAGCAGGAAGGGGTTCGGCCTGCTGTTGCGCGGCACCGACCAGGCGATGTTCATCGCGTTCTGGATGGCCTGCCCGAGCCCGAGCGCACCGTACGTCGCCGCCAGGATCCCGACCGTGACCCCGAGCGCCGAGCCCTGCAGGCGCTCCGGGCGCCCCAGCTCGTCGCCGATGATCGGGAAGTTGGCCAACGCCGAGTCCAGCACGTCCTCCTGCAGCCCGGGGTTGCCCTGCAGCAGGAAACCCAGGATCGTCGAGGCCAGCAGCAGCAGCGGGAAGATCGCGATGAAGGCGTAGTAGGTCAGGATCGCGGCCAGGTAGTTGCCCTGGTCGTCGAAGAACTTGTAGAGCACCCCGATCGGGAGGCCGACGACGCCGTGCCGCCGCTGGAGGCGGTCGGCCCTGCTCACGACGTCGGACACTCCCGTACGGTATCCGCCCGAGGCGCGCTGACCTGCCTCGACGCGACCTCCGGCACTCAGTACGACTTGGGCAGCCCCAGGCTGTGCATCGCGACGTAGTTCAGGATCATCTCCCGCGAGACCGGCGCGATCCGCCCGGCCCGGGCGGCGACCAGCAGCCCGGCCATGCCGTACTCCTGACTGATCCCGTTGCCGCCGTGCGTCTGCACCGCGCGGTCGACGGCGTGGACCGCGGCCTCGGCGGCGGCGTACTTGGCGATGTTGGCCGCCTCGCCCGCCCCGGTCTCGTCGCCCGAGTCGAGCAGCGCGGCGGCCTTGGCGTTCATCAGCCGCGCCATCTCGATCTCGATGTGGCTCTCGGCCAGCGGGTGCGCGATCGCCTGGTGGGCGCCGATCGGGGTCTGGAAGACGGTGCGCTCCTTCGCGTACGCCGTCGCCCTGCCCAGGGCGTAGCGCGCGAGACCGAGGGAGAACGCCGCCGCCATGATCCGCTCCGGGTTGAGCCCGGCGAAGAGCTGCACGAGCCCGCCGTTCTCGTCGCCGACGACCGCGTCGGCGGGCAGCCGCACGTCGTCGAGGAACACCTGGAACTGCTTCTCGGGGCTGACGATCTCCATCGGGATGACGTTCGCCTCGAAGCCCTCGGCGTCGGTCGGGACCACGAACAGGACCGGCTTGACCTTGCCGGTGCGGGCGTCGTGGGCGCGGGCGACGACCAGCACGTTCTCGGCCTCGTCGACACCGGAGATCCAGATCTTGCGGCCGTTCAGCACCCAGGTGTCGCCGTCGCGCCGGGCGTTCGTGGTGATGTTGTGGGTGTTGGTGCCGGCGTCGGGCTCGGTGATCGCGAAGGCCATCGTCTTGGTGCCGTCGCAGATGCCGGGCAGCCAGCGCTGCTTCTGCGCCTCGGTCCCGTAGCGGACGATGATCGTGCCGCAGATGGCCGGGCTGACGACCATCAGCAGCAGCGGGCAGCCCTGCGCGGCGAGCTCCTCGCACACGGCCGCGACGTCGCCGATCCCGCCGCCGCCCCCGCCGTACTCCTCGGGCACGTTGATCCCGAGGTAGCCGTTCTTCGCGATGTCGAGCCACAGGTCGGTGGTCTTGCCGCCGCTGCGGGCCTTCTCGGTGAAGTACTCGCGGCCGTAGGTGCCGGCCAGCCTCGAGACGGCCTTGCGGAGCTCCTGGCGCTCCTCGGACTCGGTGTACGCGTTGCTCATGCTTCCTCCACCACTGCTAGGACCTCCCCGGCCGCGACCTGCGTGCCGGGCGTGACGTCGATCTGGGTGACGGTGCCGTCGTACGGCGCGGTCACGGTGTGCTGCATCTTCATCGCCTCGAGGACCAGCACGGCCTGCCCCGCCGAGACCTGCGCGCCCTGCCCCACCAGCACCGCGACCACGCTGCCGGGCATCGGCGCCAGCAGCGAGCCGCTGGCCACCGCGTCGGCCGGGTCGGTGAACCGCGGGACCTCGTGCAGCCGGCGGTGCCACCCGGCGCCGTCGACGTCGACCGCACGGCGACCGACCGGGAGCGCGTCGTCGAAGGTCACGTGGGCGTGCGTGTGGACGCCCTCCCACACGTAGTCGACCCGCGTCCCGGCGGCCGTGCGGGCGATCCCGGCGACCTCGAAGTCGGCCCGCGGGAAGGTGGGCAGCCCGTCGCGGCCCGGCAGCCACGGTTCCTCGTCGGGCTCGGGGCCGCCGTCGTCCCAGCGCGCCACCTGGGGGGCCGCGACGACGGTGCGCCACCCGGCGGGGATCCCGGCCTGGACCGTCCGTCGGGCGTCGAGGTCGGCGACCCGCGCCGCGGTGGCGGCCAGCCGCGCCGCGTCGGCGCCGCGGACGAACGGCCGGGCGAGGTCGGGGTGGTCGTCGAGGAACCGGGTGGTCAGCCGCCCGGCTGCGAAGTCGGGCGACGTCAGCACCGCGACCAGCTGGTCGCGGTTCGTGCGGACGCCGTGGATCCGGGAGCGGCGCAGCACCCCGGCGAGCCGGCGCGCGGCCTGGGCGCGGGTCGGGGCGTGCACCACGACCTTGGCCAGCATCGCGTCGTAGTGGGTGGACACGGTGTCGCCGGCGGCGTACCCGGCCTCGACCCGGACGCCCTCCTCCGCGGGGATGTCGAAGGCGGTCAGCCGCCCGCTCTGCGGCTGGTGGTCGGCGGCGGGGTCCTCGGCGTAGAGGCGCACCTCGATCGCGTGCCCGTCGGCAGCGGCACCGGACGGGTCGTGTGCCTGTGCACGGTCCCCGGTCCGGACCGGGGCACACGACCCGGACTCGGCGACCTCGATCTGCATCGCCACCAGGTCGACCCCGTGCACCATCTCGGTGACCGGGTGCTCGACCTGCAGCCGGGTGTTCATCTCCAGGAAGAAGAACCGGTCGGCGGCCTGGTCGTAGAGGAACTCCACCGTCCCCGCGCCGCGGTAGTCGATCGCGACCGCC
>JBBSKO010000078.1:0-9133 GCA_038256225.1 Propionibacteriales bacterium
CCCGTAGCGTCGGGCCCCATGACCTCCCCGCGGCGCTGGCTGGTGGTGGCCGCGCTGGTCGCGGCCGTCGTGCTGCTCCCGCTCGCACCCCGGCTGCTGCCCGTCCCGGAGACCGACCAGGACCCCGGTGCGCTGCTCGCGCTGCTGGCCGACGCCCCCGAGCAGGGCTGGAGCGGGTACGTCGAGACCACGGGCACGCTGCAGCTGCCGGCCACCGGGGACCTCGACGACCTCGGGTCGCTGCTCGGCGAGACGACCCGGCTGCGCGTGTGGTGGCGCGACGCGGACTCGTGGCGGGTCGACCGGCTCCTCACGGCCGGGGAGAGCGACCTGCGCCACACCGACGGGGTCACCGTCGCCTACTCCTACGAGGCGCAGGAGGCCGAGGTGAGTCGCGACCCCGACATCCGGCTGCCGCGGACGAGCGACCTGCTGCCCTCCGAGCTCGCGCGGCGGTTCGTGGTGGGCGCCGACCCGGCGGCGGTCAGCGCGCTCCCCGCGCGGCGGGTGGCCGGCGTCGCGGCCGCGGGGCTGCGCGTCGACGGGTCGCAGGCCGACGAGCGGACCACGATCGGTCGGGTCGACGTCTGGCTCGACCCGACCACCGGGGTGCCGCTGCTCGTCGAGGCCTACGCCGAGGGGTCGTCCTCGCCCGCGCTCACCAGCGAGGTCCGCGACTACGACCCCGGGACGCCACCGGCCTCCGTCGTCGCGTTGGACCCCACCGCCGGGACGGACGTCGAGCGGGTCGACGTGCTCGACATCGCCGACGCCGCCAGCCAGTACGCCCCGGTCCGACCGCCGGCCGAGGTCGCCGGCCTGGCCCTCCAGCCGAGCTCGCGCGGGGCCGTGGGTGTCTACGGCCGGGGTCTGACGCAGCTGGTCGCCATCCCGTTGCGCGACAACGAGGCCGACCCGCTGCGCGAGCAGGTCGCCGTCACGCCCGACGCGGTCGCCACCGAGGACAGCATCGGCGCCCTCGCCGGCCCGCTCGGCGTCCTCGTCGGCGGCCGGGCCGGTGACGGGGGCTGGTTGGTCGCCGGCACCCTCGAGCTCGACGCGCTGCGTGCGGCCGAGGCCGACCTGCGCTCCGGCGCCGTCTATCTGCCCGAGGAGGACCAGTGATCCGAACGCACGGCCTGACCAAGCGCTTCGGTCGCGTGGCGGCGGTCAGCGACCTCGACCTCGACGTGCGCGAGGGCGACGTCTACGGCTTCCTGGGCCCCAACGGCTCCGGCAAGACCACGACGGTCCGGATGCTGCTCGGCCTCGTCCTGCCCACCTCCGGCACGGCCGAGGTGCTCGGGCGCCCGATGCCCGGCTCGGCGGCCGAGGTGCTGCCGCAGGTCGGGGCGATGGTCGAGGGGCCGGCGGCGTACGGGCAGCTCGCCGGGCGCCGCAACCTCGCGCTGTACGACGCCGCGGGGCGCGGGTCGCGCTCCGGGCGGGCCGGGCGCGTCGACGACGCGCTGGCGCGGGTCGGGCTGTCGGGCGTGGACAAGCGGCCCGTGCACGCCTACTCGCTCGGGATGCGGCAGCGCCTCGGGCTGGCGCAGGCGCTGCTGACCTCACCGCGGCTGCTGGTCCTCGACGAGCCGACCAACGGCCTGGACCCGCAGGGCATCCGCGACATCCGCGCGCTGCTCCTCGACCTCAACGCCGCCGGCACCACCGTGCTCGTCTCCAGCCACCTGCTGGCCGAGATCGAGCAGACCTGCGGCCGGGTGGGCGTGATCTCGCGGGGTCGTCTGGTCGTCCAGGACGACCTCGACGCCCTGCGCGGGCCGACCGGGCGCCAGCTGCTGCGGACCCTCGGGGCGGTGCACGGCGAGCGGGCGGCCGGGGTCCTCGGCCGTGCGGTCGAGGAGCGCGACGGCGAGCGACTGGTGGTGCGCGGCGACGACCCGGCCGCCATGGTGGCCGCCCTGGTCGCCGCGGGCGTGCCCGTCGCCGAGGTGACCCCGGAGCGCCGCACGCTGGAGGGCGTCGTCCTCGACGCCACCGGCGCCGGCTCCGACGACTTCTCCGTCACCGACCCGGGCAGGGAGGGCGCCGCGTGATCCGCGTCGAGCTGTCCAAGATGGTGCGCAGCCGCCGCACCTGGGTGACCATCCTGCTGATCGACGCCCTGCCCAGCCTGGTCGCGGTGCTGCTGTCGCTGACCGCGATCGGGCCCCGGCCCGGCACCGGTCCCGCCTTCCTGTCGGCGGTGCTCACCGACGGCACGCTCTTCCCGCTCGCCGCGCTGGCCATCGTGCTGCCGCTGCTGCTCCCGATCGCCGTCGCGCTCACGGCGGGAGAGGCGGTCGCCGGCGAGGCGCAGCAGGGCACGCTGCGCTACCTGCTGGTGCGTCCCGTCGGGCGGCTGAGCTTCCTGGTGGCCAAGATGGTGGCGGTGATGGCCTTCGTGGTGATCACGATCGTGGTCGTCGCGGTGACGGCGTACGTCCTCGGCGTGCTGCTGCTGGGCAACGGCGAGGTCACCGCCGGCTCCGCGGTGGTGCCCGGCGGCACGTCGGTCTCCGGCACGACGCTGTCCACACCCGAGCTGGTCGTGCGCACGGCGCTGGCCCTGGCGTACGCGATCCTCTGCATGGCCGGCGTGGCCGCGATCGCGCTGTTCCTCTCCACCGTCGCCGACTCCCCGCTCGGCGCGGCGCTCGGGGCGATGGCGGTGCTGATCGCCTCGACGCTGCTGTTCACCCTCGACGCCGCCGACGTGGTCCGCGACGTGCTGCCGACCCGCTACTGGTTGGCCTTCGTCGACCTGTTCCGGGACCCGATCCTCTGGCGCGACGTGGTGCGCGGGGTGCTGCTGCAGGTGGCCTACGTCGTGGTCTTCTTCGGTGCGGCCTGGGCGAACTTCGCCACCAAGGACGTCACCGACTGAGGGCGGCGCGGGTCGCGGGTCGCGGGTCTATCCCGCCCGGCGCTCAGCAGACTCCGGGGCCGGGGACGGCCGGCGGGGTGGTGCCGAGCTCGGCCACCACGATCCGGAGGACCGTCGGGGTGGTCGGCACGTCGCCGTGGCCCACCACGAGGTCGGGGCAGACGTCCTGGAGGCCGAACGAGACCGCGCCGTCGAGCCGGCCGGACGTCGGCGGCACGACCGTCTGGTCGTCCTCGGTCCACAGCGCCGCCCACTCAGGGCCGCTGGGGGTCTCGTCCCCGGCGTTCAGGCCGGCGAGCAGCTCGCTGTCGGGCTGCAGCTGCTGGCACCCCTCGGGGCACCCGGACCCGGCCAGACCGGCCGCCTCGGCAAGCTCGGTGCCGTGGTGCGGGGAGGCCAGGGTCAGCACCCGCCGCGTGATCTCGTCGCCGCCGAGCTCGGCGACGAAGATCCGGGCCGCCACACCGCCGGCGGAGTAGCCGACCACGTCGACCGACGGGGCGCCGTCGGCGACCGCGGCCTCGGCCGCCTGCGCCACCAGCGCGGCGTGGTCGCGCAGGTCGCCTCGGCCGTCGCCCGGCGGGGCCACCACCTCGACGGTCCGGCCGTCCTCCCGCAGCGCCCCGGCCAGCGTGTCGAGACCCGCCTCGCTGCCGCCGTACCCCGGCAGCAGCAGGACCGGGCCGACCTCGCCCTGCGCGACCGGCGGCGCGGGCTCGTCGCGGCCGAGGACCAGCGCGACCGACCCGGCGACCACGGCGGCGACCACCAGCGCGGCGACGACGAGCCAGAGCCGGCGGCGGGCGGGGGAGAGGGAGTCGAGCACCGCTCCAGCATGCCCGGGGGGCGTACGCCGGTCCCGCCGGACCGCCACCCGACCGGGTGCGGGGACCCCCTCCTAGGTTGGGTGGCATGACCTCGATCCCCGCCGGGCTCGCCCGCGCCCTCGACACCGCGCTCGACCGCTCGGTCGTGCTCGGCTACACCCGGGTCGGCTCCGCGGTGCGCCGTCGCTTCTGGGCCGCCGACCCGCCGGCCGGGGCGCTGCTCGGCAAGCACGTCGTGGTCACCGGCGCGACCTCCGGCATCGGGGAGGCGATGGCGCTCTCCTTCGCCCGCCTCGGGGCGACCGTCCACGTGCTCGGCCGCACGCAGCACAAGATCGACACCGTCCTGGCCGACGTCCGCCGCCAGGTGCCGGCGGCGCAGGTGGTCGGTGAGCTCTGCGACGTGAGCGACCTCGACGCCGTCCGCGCGTGGTGCGCCGACCTCGTCGGCCGGGTCGACGCGCTGCACGGGCTCGTCCACAACGCCGGCGTGCTCCCGCCCGAGCGCCAGGAGAGCGCGCAGGGCCACGAGATGACCCTGGCCGCGCACGTGCTCGGGCCGCACCTGATGACCGAGCTGCTGCTCGAGCCGCTGCGCGCGGGGGGTCGCGACGGCGGCGCGACCGTGGTGTGGATGAGCTCCGGCGGGATGTACACCTCCGGGCTGCGTGCCGACGACCTCCAGTTCGCCCACGGCGAGTACGACGGGGTGCGGGCCTATGCGCGCACCAAGCGGATGCAGGTGGTGCTGGCCGACGCGTGGGCCGAGCGGCTGCGCGAGAGCGGCGTGACCGCGGCGTCGATGCACCCCGGCTGGGCCGGCACCCCGGGGATCACCGACTCGTTGCCCGGCTTCGGCAAGGTCGTCGGCCCGCTGCTGCGCAGCGCGGAGGAGGGCGCCGACACCGCGGTCTGGCTGGTCGCCACGCGGCCCTCGGCGCCGGGGACGCACCACTTCTGGCACGACCGCCGGACCCGTCCCACGACCTACCCCGTGCAGAAGAGGGACGACCGTGAGCAGGTCGCCGACTTCCTCGGCCAGGTCGCGGCCCTGACCGGCACCGACGCCTGGCCGGCGGTGCTCCGATGACCGCGGCGCCGAGGAACGACGACGCGCTCGCCGAGCCGATGCGCTCGCGCTGGAGCCCGACGTTCTTCGACGGGACCGAGACCCTCGACCGCGCGCAGGTGACGGCCCTGCTCCAGGCGGGCCGCTGGGCGCCGAGCGCGGGCAACTCCCAGCCGTGGGTCTTCCTGGTGGCCGAGCGTGGCTCGGAGGCGCGCGCCGTGCTCGAGGAGCACCTCTCGCGCGGCAACGCGTGGGTGCGGCGGCCGGCCCTGGTCCTGCTGGGGTGCACGCACGTCGGCCCGGACCCCGCGGCCCCGCCGAGCGGGAAGCCGGCGAAGGACCCGGCCTACGCCCACCACGACCTCGGCCAGGCCGCCGCCCACGTCACGCTCCAGGCGCGGACGATGGGCCTGGAGGCGCACCAGTTCTCGGGCTTCGACAAGGACGCGGTCGCGGCCGCCCTCGGGGTGCCCGACCACGTACGCCTGCTCACCGGGATCGCCGTCGGCCACCGCGGCGACCCCGCCGACGCACCGGAGGCCGAGCGCGAGCGCGAGGCCAAGCCGCGCACCCGCAAGCCCCTGGACGAGCTCGCGATGGTGCGGTGGGGCGAGGCCTGGTAGGTCCAGCGGTCCTCGGCTGCCACTGCCGTCACACCCGCCCCAGGAACCCCCGCCCGGGCGGGGATTCCCCGGCTTCGCGAGCCTTGCAGGGCGCGCGAACCCCGGGACACGCCCTCCCAGTCCGGTCGCCGACTACCGGTCAGCCGAGCCGGAGCGCGAGTCGCCGCAGGCGGTCGCGCCGACGCACCGTGTCCCACCACAGGACCGGCCACGCGGCCAGCACGATCAGAGGCAGCAGCGTGATCAGCAGCGGGAGGTCCCACCCGCCTGCCCCCGACAGCAGTACCGGGACGGCGAGTACGACGGCCGGGACCCAGAACCACGGCAGGCCGGCGGCCTCGGTGTCGAGGTCGGCCAGCGTGCGATCCGTCTCGGCCCGGCACCGGTCTCGGTCACCCGGGAGCGGGTCCGGCAGGTCGGCCGTGCGGGAGGCGTCACGGAATGCCGTGCGGACGACCGGCCCGCCCAGGCGGGCGGCGGCTGCATCGTCCCGTCGCCACCGGACGGCCACCACGGCGCACAGCAGGGCGACCATCGCGAGGACGACGAGGGTGAGGCCCACGCTGCCCAGACGTGTGCCGGAGGCCGTCAGCAGCCCGTAGTAGGCGGTGAGCGGCACCAGCGGTGTCGCCAAGCGGAGCAGTCCACCCAGCGGACCTGTCCCGCTCATCCGCGCCCCAGCCGCTCGGCCAGCGCGTCGAGCCGGTCACGACGACGTCGCAGGTGGACGGCGAGGAACGGCCAGGCGACGACCGTCAGGACCGCGACGGCCGAGAGGGAGACGGCGACGGCCCGGTAGCCGGCGGCCCCTGCCAGCACGACCAGGACGGACGACAGCAGCACCGCGACCCAGGTCCAGCGCATGCCGAGCACGGCCTCCTCCGCGCGCCGGCGCAGCACCGGAAGGGGCAGACGCCACGCCCCGACGTCCCCGTCCGGGTGCACCCGGTCCCCGGTCAGGGCCCGTTCGAAGAAGTCACGCTGGCCGGGGCCGCCGTACGGGAGGTCCTGGCGACGACGGAGTCGACGACCGACCAGGGCCGCCGCGGCGGCGACCACGAGCAGCACGCCGTAGGCGACCACCAGCTCCCTCCCCCACGGGACCTGGCCCCAGAGGGCGCCGACGACGAGGATCGCCCACCACGGCGCCCACGACCGCACCATCCCGCGCACCCGCTGGCGCACCGGCCCGGCCGGGGTCGCGGCGACGGGAGGAGCGGTGGTCGTGCTCATGTCGGCATCATCCGACGCCGGCGCCCGCCTGGCACGCGTATCGCGCGGATCGGTGCCCGCCCGTCCGGTTGCGCTCCGGCTGGCAGGATCGGGCCATGACCTCCCTCCACGACCACCACGCGACCGCGATCGACGGCCAGGACGTCGACCTGGCGGCGTACGACGGTCAGGTCGTCCTCGTCGTCAACACGGCCTCGCAGTGCGGCTTCACGCCCCAGTACGAGGGCCTCCAGGACCTCCAGACGTCCTACGCCGACCAGGGCTTCAGCGTGCTCGGCTTCCCGTGCAACCAGTTCCAGTCCCAGGAGCCCGGCGACGACGCCTCGATCGCGGGGTTCTGCGAGCGCAGCTTCGGCGTCACGTTCCCGATGTTCAGCAAGGTCGACGTGAACGGAGACCAGGCGCACCCGCTCTTCCGTTGGCTGCGCGAGGAGAAGGGCGGTCTGCTGGGCGACAAGATCAAGTGGAACTTCACCAAGTTCCTCGTCGGCAGGGACGGCCAGGTCGTCAAGCGGTACGCGCCGACGACCAAGCCGGAGAAGATCACCGGCGACATCGAGAAGGCGCTGGCCTCGTGACCGGCTTCACCGCCACCACGACCGCCGAGGCCGTCGTCCTGGCCACCCGCCAGGAGATCTGGGAGGTGCTCCGCGACGCCGACTCCGTCGCCCGGCTGACCCCGTTCGTGACCCGGATCGAGGACCGCGGCGAGCACTGGATCTGGTCGATGACCAAGCTGCCCGTGCCGAAGGCGACCCTCTCGCCGACCTTCACCGAGAAGATGGAGTTCGTCGAGCTCGAGCGCATCGAGTTCAAGCACGACGCCCCCGAGGGCTCGGACGAGAACGCCTGTGTCGACGGGTGGTACGAGCTCGAGGAGCTCGAGCCGCTGGAGGGCGAGCCGGCGGCCACGATGCTGCGCACGTCGCTCTCGATCACCCTCGACCTCCCGCTGCCCAAGGCGCTGGGTCCGGCGGTGAGGGGATCGATGAAGACGGTCATCAACCAGATGGGCGACCGGTTCTCGGTGGGCATGCTGGAGACGCTCGGCACGACGACGCGGGGGAAGCCGACGCGCTCGTGACTTGCCGGTAACCCGGCCCGGGCGGGAGTCTGACCTCGTGCCCAAGATCGCGACCACGTCCTCGTACTCCATCACCATGCGGCTCCACACCGAGCCCGACCACTCCGTGATCGGCTCGGTGGCCACCGCCATCGCCGCGGAGGGCGGCATCGTCATGGCCGTCGACGTCGCGGAGTCGGCCAACGACCGCCTCGTCATCGACGTCACCTGCTCCGCCATCGACGCCGACCACGCCGCGCAATTGCGCGAGAAGGTCGACGGTCTCGACGGCGTGACGGTGCACAAGGTCAGCGACCGCACCTTCCTGCTCCACATCGGCGGCAAGATCGAGGTCACCTCCAAGGTCCCCCTGCGCAACCGCGACGACCTGTCGATGGCCTACACCCCGGGCGTGGGGCGGGTCAGCAAGGCGCTGGCCGACAACCCGGGCGACGTCTCGCGGCTGACGGTCAAGGGCAACTCGGTCGCGGTCGTCACCGACGGCTCGGCCGTGCTCGGCCTCGGCAACATCGGTCCCGGTGCCGCGCTGCCGGTGATGGAGGGCAAGGCGGCGCTGTTCAAGCGGTTCGCCGGCATCGACGCCTGGCCGATCTGCCTGGCCTCGCAGGACACCGACGAGATCGTGCGGGCGGTCGAGATGATCGCCCCCGGCTTCGGCGGCATCAACCTCGAGGACATCGCCGCGCCCCGGTGCTTCGAGATCGAGGCGCGCCTGCGCGAGAGCCTCGACATCCCGGTCTTCCACGACGACCAGCACGGCACCGCGATCGTCGTGCTCGCGGCGCTCACCAACGCGCTGCGCGTGGTCGGCAAGAAGCTCGGGGACCTGCGGATCGTGGTCTCCGGTGCGGGCGCCGCCGGCACCGCCATCGTGACCCTGCTGCTCGCCGCCGGCGTGAAGGACCTCGTGGTCTGGGACCGCGAGGGCTGCCTGTCCGGCGACGACGAGTCGCTGCCCGAGGCCAAGCTGGCGCTGGCCAAGGTGACCAACCCCCGCAAGGTCCGCGGCGACCTGCACACCGGCGTCACCGGCGCGGACGTCTTCATCGGCGTGAGCGCCCCGAACGTGCTCGACGCGGAGTGGATCAAGGACATGAACGAGAAGGCCATCGTCTTCGCGCTGGCCAACCCCGACCCGGAGGTCGAGCCCGGCGACGCCGGGGAGTACGCCGCGGTGGTCGCCAGCGGCCGGTCGGACTACCCCAACCAGATCAACAACGTGCTGGCGTTCCCGGGGGTGTTCCGCGGGCTGCTCGACGCCCGCGCCACCGACGTGACGATCGAGATGATGCTGCGCGCCGCCGACGCCATCGCCCACGTGGTCAAGGACGAGGAGCTGAACCCGACCTTCATCGTCCCGTCGGTCTTCAACTCCGAGGTGCCCAAGGCGGTCGCGCGCGCGATCGC
>JBBSKO010000079.1:0-9110 GCA_038256225.1 Propionibacteriales bacterium
ACAGCGAGGGCGGATCGGGCTCCGACATCAAGGTCGGTCTCGCCTACGACGTGGGCGGTCGCGGCGACCAGTCCTTCAACGACTCCGCGGCGGCCGGTCTCGACCAGGCCATCGAGGAGTACGGCATCGACTCGCAGGAGTCGGCCGCCGAGGACGGCGAGTCCGAGTCCGCCCGCGAGGAGCGCCTGCGCACCTTCGTGGAGGCCGACTTCGACCCCATCATCGCCGTGGGCTTCGCCTACGAGGCCGCGGTGGCCAAGGTCGCCGAGGAGTACCCCGAGGCGCACTTCGCCATCATCGACAGCGAGCTGGTCGAGGCCGACAACGTCGCCAACCTCGTCTTCGCCGAGGAGGAGGGCTCCTTCCTCGTCGGTGCGGCCGCGGCCCTCAAGACCGAGACCGACAACGTCGGCTTCGTCGGCGGCGTCGAGACCCCCCTCATCCAGAAGTTCGAGGCCGGCTACGTCGCCGGTGCCGAGGCCGTGAACCCCGACATCGAGGTCCAGTCGACCTACCTGACGCAGATCCCGGACTTCTCCGGCTTCGCCGACCCGGCCCGCGGCAAGACCGCGGCCGAGGGCATGTTCGACGGCGGCGCCGACATCGTCTACCACGCGGCGGGCGGATCCGGCGGCGGCGTGTTCGAGGCGGCCTCGGAGTCGGACAACCTCGCGATCGGCGTCGACTCCGACCAGTACGAGATCGCCGACCCGTCCGTGCAGGACGTGATCATGACCTCGATGCTCAAGAACATCGACGTCGCGGTCTTCGAGTACCTCACCGCGGTCAACGAGGGCGAGTTCCCCTCGGGCATCACCCGCTACGACCTCTCGGTCGACGGCGTGGGCTACTCCACCTCCGGCGGCCAGGTCGACGACATCGCCGACCAGCTCGACGAGTACAAGCAGCAGATCATCGACGGTGAGGTCGAGGTCCCCTCCGCCCCCTGACGGGACCGGTCGGCTCCACGCAGCACCACCCACCACGCGACCGGGGTCGCGGGCGCTCGCGCCCGCGGCCCCGTGCCGCGTCCCGGCGGGGCACGGTGTCATCGCGGTGACGTAGCCTCGCACCGCTCGACCGGCCCAGCCGTTCCCCACGTCCCACCGGCCCAGGAGGTCTACGCCGTCGTGACCGAGACGTCCAGCACCGCCCCCGGCGACCCGCGAGCGCCGCTCGCGGTGCGCCTGCGCGGCATCGGCAAGCGCTTCCCGGGGGTGATCGCCAACGACGACGTCAACATCGACGTCCGCCGCGGCACCATCCACGCGGTGGTCGGGGAGAACGGCGCCGGCAAGTCGACGCTGATGAAGATCCTCTACGGCGTCCAGCCGCCCGACTCCGGCACCATCGAGATCGACGGGTCGCAGGTCAAGCTGTCCTCCCCGGCCGACGCGATCAAGGCCGGCGTCGGCATGGTCTTCCAGCACTTCATGCTGGCCGACAACCTGACCGTGCTCGAGAACGTCGTCCTGGGCGCGGAGAAGCAGCACGGCATCGGCCGCAAGGCGCGCGCCGAGGTGCGGCGGATCTCCGACGCCTACGGGCTCGGCGTCGACCCCGACGTCCTGGTCGAGGAGCTCGGGGTCGGTGCCCGCCAGCGTGTCGAGATCCTCAAGGTCCTCTACCGCGGCGCGCGCACGATCATCCTCGACGAGCCCACCGCGGTCCTGGTGCCGCAGGAGGTCGACGAGCTCTTCGGCAACCTGCGGGAGCTGAAGAAGGAGGGCCTCGCGGTCCTCTTCATCTCGCACAAGCTCGACGAGGTCCTCTCCGTCGCCGACGAGATCACCGTCATCCGGCGTGGCACGACCGTCCGCACGGTGGTCCCCGCCGACGTCACCTCCCGCCAGCTCGCCGAGCTGATGGTCGGCTCCGAGCTGCCGTCCCCCGGGATCTCGGAGAAGGCGACCTCGACGCGGGTCCAGCTCGCCGTGACCGGGCTGAGCCTGCACGACGCGGCGGGCCGCGCCCTGCTCGACGACGTCACCTTCCAGATCCGCCGCGGCGAGATCCTCGGCATCGCCGGGGTCGAGGGCAACGGCCAGGCCGAGCTGGTCGAGGCCATCATGGGCATGCGCCCCGGCGCCACCGGCTCGATCGTGCTCACCGACCAGGACCTCGCGCCGATGTCCACCCTGCGCCGACGCGAGGCCGGGATCGGCTACATCCCCGAGGACCGCCAGCGGCACGGGCTGCTTCTCGACTCCCCGCTGTGGGAGAACCGCGTGCTGGGTCACCAGTCCCGCCCGCCGAGCGCCTCGGGGCGGCTGATCAAGCGGGGTGCGGCACGCGCCGACACCCAGCGGATCATCGACGCCTACGACGTGCGTACCCCCGGCACGGACGTGCCGGCCCGTGCGCTGTCCGGAGGCAACCAGCAGAAGCTGATCGTGGGTCGTGAGATGAGCGGCGACCCGATCCTGCTGATCGCCGCCCACCCGACCCGCGGTGTCGACGTGGGGGCCCAGGCCGCCATCTGGAACCACATCCGCGAGGCCCGGGCCGAGGGCCTCTCGGTGCTGCTGATCTCGGCCGACCTCGACGAGCTGATCGGGCTGTCGGACCGGATCGAGGTCGTCCTGCGCGGCCGCCTGGTCGGCGAGTTCGACCCGAGCGACGTGACGCCGGAGCAGCTCGGCTCCGCCATGACCGGCGCCGGGAGCGCGGCATGACCCGTGTCCTGCGCGCCCTCCTGGGACTCCTCGCGCCGCTGCTCGCCCTGGTCGCCGCCTTCGCGATCACCAGCCTGGTGCTGATCAGCGCAGGCGACCCCGTCGGGGAGGTGTGGGCGGAGATCCTGCAGGTCCCCGAGACCCGCAACCTCGCCAACATCGTCAACCAGGCCTGCGTGCTGTACCTCTCCGGCCTGGCCGTCGCGGTCGCGTTCCGGATGAACCTGTTCAACATCGGCGTCGACGGCCAGTACCGGATCGCGGCCTTCGTCGGTGCGGTCGTCGCCGGCGAGGCCTGGCTGCCCGGCTACCTGAACACCGCGCTCGCGATCGTCTGCGCGATGGCGGTCGGCGCCCTGTGGGCCGGCATCGCCGGCGTGCTGCGCGCGACCCGCGGCGTCAGCGAGGTCATCTCCACGATCATGCTGAACTTCATCTCCACCAGCGTCGTGGCCTACCTCCTGCGCGAGGCCGCGGTCCGCGAGGAGGGCAGCAACACGATCGGCACCAAGGAGATCCCCGAGGGCAGCCGGATCGGCTCGATCCCGCTGGCCGCCGCCGACAGCGGACCCGGGGTCGAGGTCTACGGCTTCGTGGTGCTCGCGATCCTCGCCGGGGTGACGTACTGGTTCGTGATGAGCCGGACCCGTTTCGGCTTCGACCTGCGCGCGACCGGGCAGTCGACCACCGCGGCCGTGGCCAGCGGCATCAACGTGCGCCGGATGACCATCCTCACGATGATGCTCTCGGGTGCCGTCGCCGGCCTGGTCGGCCTGCCGATCCTCTTCGGCGAGGCCTACAGCTACGGCTCGACCTTCCAGTCCGGGCTCGGCTTCGCCGGCATCGCGATCGCGCTGCTGGGTCGCAACAACCCGGTCGGGATCGCGCTGGCCGCGCTGCTCTTCGCGTTCCTGGAGGAGCAGTCCAACCCGCTGCAGATCCTGGTCGGCGTCTCCCCGGAGATCGTGGCGATCACGCAGGGCGTCATCGTCCTGACCGTCGTCATCTCCTACGAGGTGGTCCGACGCTTCCTCACCCGCCGCGAGCAGAGCCGTGTGGCGCGGGCCGAGCGCCCCGCCGAGCCGGCGGAGCCCGCGGGCCCCGCCGAGACCCAGGACCAGGAGACCCGCGCATGAGCGTCGTGACCGACCCCGTCGCCCCGACGCCCGCACCGGCGTCGTCCCGCGGCCGCCGGCTGCGTCCCGCGTACTGGTGGCTCCTGGGCATCGGGGGCTTCATCGCCCTGCTCTCGCTCCTGGAGCGGGTCACCGGTGCCGACGACCTGACCTCGGCCGGCACGGTCGGGGCCACCCTGATCGCGACCATGCCGATCATGCTGGCCGCGCTGGGCGGGCTCTGGGCCGAGCGCGCGGGCGTGGTCAACATCGGGCTCGAGGGGATGATGATCCTCGGCACCTTCGGGGCCGGGTTCTTCGCCTTCACCTACGGGCCCTGGATCGGCGTGGCCGGATCCGTGGCGCTCGGCATGGTCGGCGGCCTCGTGCACGCGCTGGCCACCGTCGTGTTCGGCGTCGACCACATCATCTCCGGCGTCGCGATCAACATCATCGCGCTCGGTGCCGTGCAGTACCTCGCCTCGCTGACCTTCAGCGGCGTCGAGGGCGGTGGTCCCACCCAGTCGCCCAAGATCGGGGACGTCCCCACGATCTCCTTCCCGGCGCTGGGCGACCGGCTGGGGGAGATCGAGGACACCAACTGGTTCTTCGTCTCCGAGCTCGCCGCGATCGCCCGGGCACTGGTGACGAACCTGTCGGTCCTCGTCCTGATCTCGCTCGCCCTGGTGGTCCTGACGTACGTCGTGCTGTGGCGCACCGCCTTCGGGCTGCGCCTGCGCGCCTGCGGCGAGAGCCCGGCGGCCGCGGAGTCCCTGGGCGTGGCGGTGATGCGCTACAAGTTCGTCGCCGTGCTGATCTCCGGCGGGCTGGCCGGCCTCGCCGGCGGGTTCCTGGCCATGGTCGCCTCGAGCAACTACCGCGAGGGCCAGACCGGCGGACGCGGCTACATCGGCCTGGCCGCGATGATCTTCGGCAACTGGCGTCCCGGCGGCCTGCTCGCCGGTTCGGGGCTCTTCGGGTACACCGAGACCCTCGGCCTGCGCCAGGGCGGCACCTCGGTGCGGGCCCTGCTGCTGCTGGTCTCGCTGCTGGCGATCGCGTTCGCGATCTGGCAGGTGCGCCGCTCCAACTTCACCACCGCGACCGTCGTGTTCATCATCGGTGCCGCGGTCGGGGCGGTCTACCTCTCCATCGACCAGGTGCCGGGCGACTTCACCCGGATGACGCCCTACGTCATCACGCTGCTGGTGCTCGCCTTCGCCAGCCAACGGTTGCGGATGCCCGCGGCCGACGGACAGGTCTATCGCAAGGGGAGCGCCGGATGAGCACGGACCGGACGAGCACGGACCGGATGGGTCTGGAATTCGACTGGGAGGCCCTGCGCGCCGAGGCGCGCGAGGCGATGACGCACGCCTACGCGCCGTACTCCGGCTACCAGGTCGGGGCGGCGGCGCTGGTCGCCGACGGCCGCGTGGTGTCGGGCTGCAACGTCGAGAACGCGGCGTACGGCGTAGCCCTCTGCGCCGAGTGCGGGCTCGTCAGCGACCTGCACCGGGGCGGCGGCGGTCGGCTCACGCACTTCGTGTGCGTCGACCGCGAGGGCGAGGTGATCATGCCCTGCGGACGCTGCCGCCAGCTGCTGTCGGAGAACGGTGGGCCGGGCCTGCTCCTGCAGACGGTCTCGGGGGTCAAGCGGATGGACGAGGTGCTGCCGGATGCGTTCGGTCCCGACGACCTCGGCTGACCTCACCGACCCCGGTTTCCTCGCCGACCCGTACCCCGTCCTCGCCGCGCTGCGCGCGCAGGGCCCGGTGCTCCACCACGAGCCGACCGGGCGCTGGCTGGTCCTCGACCACGCCGGCGTCGGCCGGGCGCTGCGGGACCGGCGGCTCGGTCGGGTCTGGCGCGACCGGGAGCCGGCCGACGCGCTGGCGCCGTTCAACCTGCTGCACCGGCACCAGATGATGGAGAACGAGCCGCCCGACCACACCCGGCTGCGGCGCCCGGTCGCGGCCGCCTTCAACCGCGGGCACGTCGAGCGGCTGCGCCCCCGGGTGCGGGAGCTGGCCGCGGGGCTGCTCGACGAGGTGGCCGGCGCGGCAGCGACGGGCGCCGGTTTCGACGTCGTGGGGGAGTACGCCGAGCCGCTCCCGGTCCTGGTCATCGCCGAGCTCCTCGGCGTCCCGGCCTCCCACGCCCCCGACCTGCGGGCGTGGTCGCAGGCGATCGTGCGGATGTACGAGACCTCCCCGTCGCCGGCGGTCGTCAGCGCCGCGGTGGCGGCGGCCGCCGACTTCGCCGCGCTGGTCCGCGACCTGGCCGACCTGAGGCGCCGGCAGCCGGCCGACGACCTGGTCAGCGACCTGGCCGCCACCGAGCTCTCGCCCGACGAGGTCGTCGCCTCCGCGGTGCTGCTGCTCAACGCCGGCCACGAGGCGTCGGTGAACGTCTTCGGCAACGGCCTGGTCGGCCTGCTGCGGGCCGGGGGCTGGCCGGTCGCGTCGGAGGCGGCCCCGACCGCGGTCGAGGAGATGCTGCGCCACGACGCGGCCCTCCAGCTCTTCGAGCGCACCGCCACCACCGAGGTCGAGCTGGCCGGCGGCCAGGTCGTCCCGCAGGGCGGCACGGTGGCGCTGCTGCTCGGCTCGGCCAACCGGGACCCGGCGGTGTTCGCCGACGCCGACGTCATGGACCCCACCCGTGACCCCAACCCGCACGTGTCCTTCGGCGCCGGGGTCCACTTCTGCCTCGGCGCCCCGCTGGCGCGGATGGAGCTGGCCGAGTCGGTGGCGCTGCTGGCGACCCGGCTGCCCGGCCTGGCGCTGGCGGGGGAGCCCGTACGCCGTCCCACGTTCGTGCTGCGTGGCTACGAGCAGGTGCGGGTGCGCGACGGCGGCGGGTCCGACGATAGGTTCCCGGCGTGAGTCACGAGCCGCACGACGCCGTCGAGGTCATCACCGCCAAGCGGGACGGGGGACGTCTCTCCGACAGCCAGGTCGACTGGGTGGTCGACGCCTACACCCGCGGCGCCGTCGCCGACGAGCAGATGTCCGCCCTGGCGATGGCGATCCTGCTCAACGGCATGGAGCGCGGGGAGATCGCGCGCTGGACCGCGGCGATGATCGCCTCGGGCGAGCGGATGGACTTCTCCTCGCTCACGCGCCCGACCGCCGACAAGCACTCGACCGGCGGCGTCGGCGACAAGATCACGCTCCCGCTGGCACCGCTGGTCGCCGCGTGCGGCGTGGCCGTGCCGCAGCTGTCCGGCCGCGGGCTGGGCCACACCGGTGGCACGCTCGACAAGCTCGAGGCGATCCCCGGCTGGCGCGCCGGGCTGTCCAACGAGGCGATGCTGCGCCAGCTCGAGGACGTCGGGGCCGTGATCTGCGCCGCCGGCGACGGGCTCGCACCCGCCGACAAGAAGCTGTACGCGCTGCGCGACGTCACCGGCACCGTCGAGGCGATCCCGCTGATCGCCTCCTCCATCATGAGCAAGAAGATCGCCGAGGGCACCGGCTCGCTGGTGCTCGACGTCAAGGTCGGCACCGGTGCCTTCATGAAGACGCCCGCGCGGGCCCGCGAGCTGGCGGAGACCATGGTCGCGCTCGGGACCGACGCCGGGGTGACCACGGTGGCGCTGCTGACCGAGATGAGCACGCCGCTCGGGCTGACCGCCGGCAACGCGATCGAGGTGGAGGAGTCCGTCGAGGTGCTCGCCGGCGGCGGCCCGGCCGACGTCGTCGAGCTCACCGTGGCCCTGGCCCGCGAGATGCTCGCCGCCGCCGGGCGCACCGACGTCGACCCTGCGGACAGGCTGGCCGACGGCTCCGCGATGGACGCCTGGCGGGCGATGATCGGCGCCCAGGGCGGCGACCCCGACGCGGCGCTGCCGGTGGCGCGGGAGTCGCACGTGGTGACCGCCCCGTCCGACGGCGTGCTCACCCGTCTCGACGCGATGGCCGTCGGCACGGCCGCCTGGCGGCTCGGCGCCGGTCGGGCCCGCAAGGAGGACCCGGTGCAGGCCGGGGCCGGCGTCCGGTGGCACGCCCGCCCGGGCGACACCGTGCGCGCGGGGCAGCCGTTGATGACGCTGCTGACCGACGAGCCGGCCCGCTTCGAGCGGGCGCTCGCCGCGCTCGAGGGCGGGTACGACGTGGCGCCGGCCGGGACGGCGTACGAGCCCGGCCCGCTGGTGATCGACCGGGTCGGCTGACGCCGCCCCGCCGAGGCCGCCTCAGACGATCGTGGTGACCCCACCGCTGACGATCGTCGCCCCGCCGCTGGCGAAGTTCGCGAGGTCGCCGACGGCGGCCCGACCGGCCTCGCTGCCCATGGCGGCCTGGAAGGCCTGGGCGTCGTCGAAGGTGAGCGTCGCGATCAGGTGCTCGGCGCGGGTGCCGTCGGCGCCCGGGTCGGGTGACACGGTCGCGTAGGAGCGCAGGCCCGGCAGCGTGCTCGCGAGCGGGGCGTGCGTCTCGGCGTAGTGGCGGTCGAAGGCGTCCGCGTCGGTGGGGTGGTGGTAGATGACGACGAGCTGGTAGGTCATGGGTCGACCCTGCCCCATCCGGGGCCGCAGGGGAATGCCCGACCGGGCAGGTGCGGTTGGACGCGTCATGGCCATGCAGTGGATCGCGACCCGTCCCGGCGACCTGGACGTGCTGTCGTTCGACCAGGTCGACGTCGCCCCGCCCGGCCCGGGCGAGGTGACCGTCGAGGTGCGCGCGGCCGGGGTCAACCCGGCCGACCTCAAGCACGTGGCACGCGGTGGAGAGTTCCCGCGCGGCGTCGGGTACGAGGTCGCCGGCGTGCTGACCGCCGTGGGCCCGGGCACCAGGATCGCCACCGGCGGCGGCGCCGTCGGCGACGAGGTCGTCGCGTTCCGGGTCCAGGGCGGCTGGGCGACCGAGCTCACCGTGGCGGCCGCCGACGTCCTCGTCAAGCCGGCCGGCCTGGGCTGGGCCGAGGCCGCGACCCTGCTCCTGGCCGGTGCGACGGCGGCCGAGATGCTCCACGTCACCGGCTGCGCGGCCGGGGAGACCGTCCTCGTGCACGGGGCCTCGGGCGCGGTCGGGGTCAGCCTGCTGCAGCAGGCCGCCGCCCTCGGCGTCCGCGTGGTCGGCACCGCCTCGGAGGCACGTGCGGGAGAGGTGGAGCGGTTCGGCGGCGTCCCGGTGGCGTACGGCGCCGGTCTCGCCGACCGCGTGCGCGCCCTGGCCCCCGACGGGGTCGCGGCCGCGCTGGACTGCGTCGGCACCGACGAGGCCGTCGACACCTCGCTGGAGCTGGTCGGCGACCGCGACCGGGTCGTCACCATCGCCGCCCAGCACCGCGCGGAGGCCGACGGGATCCGCGTCATCGG
>JBBSKO010000080.1:0-8861 GCA_038256225.1 Propionibacteriales bacterium
ACGACCCCGCACCCGGCGTAGAGCCGGACGGTGGGCCCGTCGACCGTGGCGGCCCTGAGTGCGAGGCCCCACTCGCCGTCGCCGGCGGCGTCGATCCAGCCGACCGGTCCGGCGTAGCGGCCCCGGTCCAGGCCCTCGACCTCGTCGATCAGCGCCGTGGCGACCCCGGTGGGGGTGCCCCCGACGGCCGCGGAGGGGTGCAGCGACTCGGCCAGGCGCAGCGACGACACGGTGGCGGCGTCGTGCACGACGCCGTTCACGTCGGTGGCCAGGTGCATGACGTTCGGCAGGTGGAGCACGAACGGGGCGTCCGGCACGCTCATCGAGGAGCAGTGCGGCTCGAGGGCGTCGGCAACCGAGCGGACGGCGTACTCGTGCTCCTCCAGGTCCTTGCTCGAACGCGCCAGCGTGGCCGCGAGCGCCAGGTCGCGGTCGTCGTCGCCGCTGCGCCGGATGGTGCCGGCCAGCACCCGGGAGGTCACCAGGCCGCGCTCGCGGCGCACCAGCATCTCCGGGGTGGCGCCGAAGAGGCCGTCGACGTGGAAGGTCCAGCACATCGGGTACACCGCCGCGAGCCGCCGCAGCGGCCAGCGCACGTCGACGGGCTCCTGCGCGGTGGCCACCAGGTCGCGGGCGAGGACCACCTTCTCGAGGTCGCCGGCCGTGATCCGGTCGACCGCCTCGGCGACGACCGTCATCCACTCGTCGCCGTTGAGGGCGCCGTCGGCGAAGACCACGTTCAGGGGCGGGCGGGGCGGGTCGGTCGGGAGGGGGATGGCGGGCCGGTCCTCGTCGGGCGTGCCGACGGTGGTGAGCCAGGCGCGGTCGCCCCGGCGGCCGACGACGACGCGCGGCACCACCAGCACCGAGTCGCCCGGCTCGTCGGCGAACCCGAAGCTGCCGAAGGCGACCATGCCGGAGCCGGGCTCCTCGACGTCGTCGTGCACCTCGGTGCGCGCGAGCAGCTCGCTCCACCACTTGTCGGCGTCGGCGAAGCGGGTCGCCCCGCGGGTGCTGGTCGCGGCGGCCCGGCCCCAGCCGACGAGGCCGTCGCCGCGGCGCAGCCACGCCACGGCCTGCTCGCGCGGCAGGAGGTCGACCAGCACGTCGACGTCACCCGGCTCGAGGGCCACGGTGCGGGCGACCCAGGGACCCTGGGGCTCGACCGCCTGGCTGCTGCTCACGGGACCGAGCGTACCCAGCGGGACCCCCTACCTCCGGGCTGTGTGAGCAACCGCACCGGACGCCGGGGACCGCCGGCGCACGAGCGGTCGGTAGCGTCGGACGACGTGCCTCCCGCCCCCACCGCTGTCCGCTCCCGCCTCGTCGGCATCGCCCTCGGCGTGCTCGGCCTCGCCGCCCTCGTCGTCCTCGCCGTGGTCCTGCCGCGGCTCGGAGGTGACGCGACCTCCACCGGGTCCGACGGGACCGCAGTCTCCGAGGAGGGCGTGGAGGTCACCCTCCCGGCGACCGCGCCGGGTTTCGCCCTGGTCGAGGCCGGCGACGACGCGGCCGCCGAGGAGCTGACCGCGCGTCTGGACAGTGCCGAGCAGCAGCTCGAGCAGACCTACGAGGTGCCGGTGACGGTCGGGCTCTACAACGGCTCCGGCGGCGAGCAGGACCAGCGCACCGCGGTGGTCACCGCGGCCTCCGCCCCGGCCGGCCTGTTCCTGCCCAGCGGCCCCGCGCCGGCCCCCGAGCTGGTCGGCCTGGCCCGCAACCAGGCCGAGCTGGTCCGCGTCGGCGACACCCTCTGCAACGTGGTGTACGGCGCCCCGGTCGCCCAGGGCGAGCAGGTCGACGACAGCGTCCCCCCGGCCGGCGTGCAGTGCCAGCAGACCGCCGACGACGGGGTCACCTACCAGGTCGACGGCACGGCGATGACGGCTTCCGAGGCCTCCGGGCTGCTCGACGCGCTCACGGCGGCTCAGGACCAGTAGACGACCACCGCGTCGCCGACCTGCACCTCGTCGAAGAGCGCGGCGACCCCGTCGTAGTCACGGATGTTCACGCACCCGTGGGACGCGCCGCCGTACCCGGCGGAGGCGAAGTCGGGCGAGTAGTGCACGGCCTGGCCGCCCGAGAAGAACATCGCGAACGGCATCGAGGTGTCGTAGAGGCTCGAGACGTGGTCGCGGCTCATCGAGAACACCGAGAACGCGCCCTCACGCGTCGCGGTGGCCGAACCGCCGAAGCGTGCGTCCATGGTGCGCAGGACGTCGCCGTCGACCACCCACCGCAGGGTGCTGGTGGTCTTGTCGACGCACATCGCGCGCCCGGTCAGGCAGCGCGGGTCGAGCGCGCCCGGCGCGTTCGAGGCCGTGTCGTCGACCGCGCCGGTCAGCTCGGCCTCGGTGGGCTCGATGGTCATCGCCAGCAGCCGGTCGGTGGTGCGCCGGTCGACCTCGCCGGTCACCGGGATCTCCCGCTTGGCCTGGAACCCGCGCACCGCGGCGGTGGTCGTGTCGCCGTAGACACCGTCGGGGGCGCCGCTCAGCCAGGCGATCTGGCGCAGGCGCGCCTGGAGGTCGCGCACGTCGTCGCCCTCGTCGCCCGGGCCGAGCAGGGTCGTGCCCGGCACGAGCAGCACCTCGAGCGCGGCGCCCGGGGCCACCCGGCCGCGCGGGGTCGGCCCGGCCACCACCGGCTGCACCTGCACCGGGGCACCGGCCGCGGTCGGTGTGGCGCTGGTCGGCGCCGGCACGCCCCCGGCGGTCACGTCGCCGGCGACCGGGCGGACGTCCGGGGCGAGCACCCGGCTGCCGGCGTACCCGACGGCCACGAACAGGGCGGCGGCGCCGAGGGTCAGCACGACGCGGGCGAGGAGGCGGCGCAGGGCGTGGAGGTGGCGCACGGTGGTCTCCCGGGTGAACGAGCGCGAGGGGAAGGGACGGACCCCGGGCGGGGGCGTCGTCCATGGTCACCGCTGAGACGTCCCCGGACGCGCTTTGGTTGTCCGAGGCCGGGGCGTGTCGCAGGAGGGTGAGCCGTAGGCTCGGTCCCGTGGCCCGCGCCGAGCTCGACAAAGCCCCCGACGACGTCCGTCGCATGTTCGACGCCGTCGCCCGTCGCTACGACGTCACCAACGACGTCCTGTCGCTGGGCCAGGACCGCCGCTGGCGCCACGAGGTGATCGACGCCGTCGCTCCGCGCCCGGGGGAGAAGGTGCTCGACCTCGCGGCCGGCACCGGCACCTCCAGCCAGCCCTTCGCCGACCGCGGCGCCTGGGTGGTGCCGTGCGACTTCTCGCTCGGCATGCTGGGCGTCGGCAAGGCCGCGCGGCCCGCGCTGCCCTTCACCGCCGGCGACGGCACGCGGCTCCCCTTCGCCGACGACTCCTTCGACGCGGTCACGATCTCCTTCGGCCTGCGCAACATCGTGGACCCGGTGGCCGGCCTGCACGAGATGCGTCGGGTCACCCGCCCCGGCGGGCGCCTGGTGGTCTGCGAGTTCAGCCACCCGACCTGGTCGGCGTTCCGCCGGGTCTACCTGGAGTACCTGATGAAGGCGCTCCCGACGATCGCGCGCGGCGTGTCCTCCTCGCCCGACGCCTACGTCTACCTCGCCGAGTCGATCCGTGCCTGGCCCGACCAGGCCGGCCTCGCCGCCCAGATCGCCGGGGCCGGCTGGAGCTCGCCCGAGTGGCGCAACCTCTCGGGCGGCATCGTCGCCCTGCACCGCGCCACCGCCTGACCTGCCCCGACTCCCGCCGAGGCAATTCCGCAACGCCGACCTGACCTAAATGACCAGGTCAGGCGCCTAGCAGGCCCGGAGTGATCCGGGCCACCCCCGACGTGACGGGGTCGCTCCCGAGTGGCAGACTGTGTTCCGCGCCACTCGTGAACGGCTTCACAAGGTCACGAGGCGTGCGGAGAACTCGGAGGGAACCTGCATGGAGCTCTACACCCCGGTCCTGTGGCTGGCGGGCCTCGCGGCCGGCTTCGCCGTCTTCTCGGTCGCCGTCAGCACCCTGACCGGACCCGCGCGCTACAACCGGGCCCGCCTGGACTCCTACGAGTGCGGCATCGACCCCACGCCCCAGCCCGTGGGGGGCGGTCGCTTCCCGGTGAACTACTACACGGTCGCGATGACCTTCATCATCTTCGACGTCGAGATCATGTTCCTGGTGCCGTGGGCGGTCTACTTCGACCAGCTCCAGTGGTTCGGCTTCTTCGCCGTCGTGCTCTTCCTGTTCAACATCACCATCGCCTACGCCTACGAGTGGCGTCGCGGTGGTCTCGACTGGGACTGACCAGCCACGCCGGGCTGCCTCACCGCCCGGTCCCCGTACCGGACAGTCCTTCCCACCGGACAGCGACGAAAGGTTCCAGCCATGGGCCTCGAAGAGAAGCTCCCCAGCGGCGTCCTCCTCACGACCGTCGAGGGGGTGGCCGGCTACATGCGCAAGGCGTCGTTCTGGCCCGCGACCTTCGGCCTGGCCTGCTGCGCCATCGAGATGATGACCAGCGGCGGTCCGAAGTACGACATGGCCCGCTTCGGCATGGAGGTCTTCCGCGCCAGCCCGCGCCAGGCCGACCTGATGATCGTGGCCGGACGCGTCAGCCAGAAGATGGCCCCGGTCCTGCGCCAGATCTACGACCAGATGGCCAACCCCAAGTACGTCCTCGCGATGGGCGTCTGCGCCTCCAGCGGTGGCATGTTCAACAACTACGCGATCGTCCAGGGCGTCGACCACGTCGTCCCCGTCGACATGTACCTCCCCGGCTGCCCGCCGCGCCCGGAGATGCTGATCGACGCGATCCTCAAGCTGCACGACCGGGTCCAGGCCGAGAAGCTCGGCCCGAACCGTCGCGCCGAGGTCACCGCGCTCGAGAACGCGGCCCTGGCCGCCGCCCCCACCTCCGACATGACCGGCCTGCTGCGGTGACGCCCCCCGACGGCGAGCGCCCCACCGGCCCCGACGCCGCGGGCCAGCCCGCGGTGGAGCAGTCCCCCGAGAACCTGCCGGCACCGCCGGGCCAGGTCTCCTCGCGCGGCGTGCGTACCGGCATGTTCGGCGCCAAGGGCACCGGTGACACCAGCGGGTACGGCGGCCTGGTCGCCCCCGTGGTGTTCCCGGCCCCCACCGGCCGCCCGTTCGGCGGCTGGTTCGACGAGGTCGCCGACGCCCTGCTCGACCACCTGGCGGGCCTCGACGGTGGCCACGAGCACGCCCTGGGTGCGGTCGTCGTCGACCGCGGCGAGATCACGTTCCACGTGCGCCGCGAGGACCTGCTCCAGGTCGCCCGTGCGCTGCGCGACGACCCGCGGCTGCGCTTCGAGCTGTGCTCCTCGGTCAGCGGGGTGCACTACCCCGATGACACCGGGCGCGAGCTGCACGCGGTGCACCACCTGCTCTCGATGACCTACAACCGCCGGATCCGGCTCGAGGTCGGCGTGCCCGACAGCGACCCCCGGCTGCCGTCGGTCGTGGCCGTCTACCCGACCGCCGACTGGCACGAGCGGGAGGCCTTCGACATGTTCGGACTGGTCTTCGAGGGCCACCCGGCGCTCACGCGCATCCTCATGCCCGACGACTGGCCGGGCCACCCCCAGCGCAAGGACTACCCGCTGGGTGGCATTCCCGTCGAGTACAAGGGCGGCACCGTGCCGCCGCCGGACCAGCGGAGGTCCTACACCTGATGACCACCTTCGAACCAGGCCCCGGCCGCGCCGCAGGCGCGCAGGAGGACCTCTACGCCGGATCGTCCGAGACCACCGAGGGACGGGTCTTCACCGTCACCGGCCAGGACTGGGACTCCATCACCGAGGGGCTCGCGGAGGGCGACGAGGAACGCGTCGTCGTCAACATGGGCCCCCAGCACCCCTCCACCCACGGGGTGCTGCGCCTGATCCTCGAGCTCGACGGCGAGACGGTCTCCGAGGCCCGGTGCGGCATCGGCTACCTCCACACCGGCATCGAGAAGAACATGGAGTACCGCACCTGGGTGCAGGGCACCACGTTCTGCACCCGGATGGACTACCTCGCGCCGTTCTTCAACGAGGCGACCTACAGCCTCGGCGTCGAGCGCCTGCTGGGCATCGAGGACGACATCCCCGAGAAGGCCACCGTCATGCGGGTCCTGCTGATGGAGCTGAATCGGATCTCCTCGCACCTGGTGGCCATCGCCACCGGGGGCATGGAGCTCGGCGCGCTGACCGTGATGACGATCGGCTTCCGCGAGCGCGAGCTGGTCCTGGACCTGTTCGAGCTGATCACCGGGCTGCGGATGAACCACGCGTTCATCCGTCCCGGCGGCGTGGCCCAGGACCTCCCGCCGGGGGCGCTGGAGGAGATCGGCTCCTTCGTGGCCCTCATGCGCAAGCGGCTGCCCGAGATCGAGGCGCTCTGCAACGCCAACCCGATCTTCAAGGCCCGCCTGGAGGGCATCGGCACCCTCGACCTCGAGGGCTGCCTGGCGCTCGGCCTGACCGGCCCGCCGCTGCGGGCCACCGGGTACCCCTGGGACCTGCGCAAGACGCAGCCGTACTGCGGCTACGAGACCTACGACTTCGACGTCCAGACCTGGGACACGGCCGACTCGTACGGGCGCTTCCGGGTGCGCGTCAACGAGATGCACGAGTCGCTCAAGATCGTCGAGCAGGCCGCCGAGCGCCTGGCCGGCCTCGAGGGCGCGCCGGTGATGGTGGCCGACAAGAAGATCGCCTGGCCCAGCCAGCTGTCGATCGGCTCCGACGGGATGGGCAACAGCCTCGACCACATCCGCCACATCATGGGCGAGTCCATGGAGGGCCTGATCCACCACTTCAAGCTGGTCACCGAGGGGTTCCGGGTGCCGGCCGGCCAGGCGTACGTGCCGATCGAGTCGCCCCGCGGCGAGCTCGGCGCCCACGTGGTCAGCGACGGCGGCACGCGTCCCTTCCGGGCGCACTTCCGCGACCCGTCCTTCACCAACCTGCAGGCCACCAGCGTGATGGCCGAGGGCGGCATGATCGCCGACGTGATCGTGGCCATCGCCTCCATCGACCCCGTGATGGGAGGTGTCGACCGGTGATCGACGACCAGACCCGCGCCGAGCTGCGACAGATCGCGGCCCGCTACCCCGAGGCCCGCTCCGGGCTGCTGCCGATGCTGCACCTCGTGCAGTCCGCCGAGGGCCGCGTCACCGCCGACGGCATCGAGACCTGCGCCGAGATCCTGGGCCTGTCGGCCGCCGAGGTCAGCGGTGTCGCGACGTTCTACACGATGTACAAGCGCAAGCCGGTGGGGGAGTACCACGTCGGCGTCTGCACCAACACGCTGTGCGCGGTGATGGGCGGCGACGTGATCTTCGAGCGGCTCCAGCAGCACCTCGAGGTCGGCAACGACGAGACCACCACCGACGGCAAGATCACCCTCGAGCACCTCGAGTGCAACGCGGCCTGCGACTACGCCCCGGTGATGATGGTGAACTGGGAGTTCATGGACGACCAGACCCCGGCCTCGGCCGTGGCGGTCGTCGACGACCTCCGCGCCGGCAAGGAGGTCCGCTCCACCCGCGGCCCGCGCATCTGCACCTGGCGCGAGGCCGAGCGGGTGCTGGCCGGCTTCCCCGACGACCGTGCCGACGAGGGTCCCTCCGCGGGCCACGCCAGCCTGGTCGGCCTCGGCATCGCCCGTGAGCGCGGCTGGACCGCGCCCGGCAGCGACGCCCAGGTCACGCAGGGGGCGGACGCCGGCGTGCCGGAGGAGCCCGAGCAGTCCGTCGCGGCGGCCACGGAGTCCGACGACTCCATGGCGACCGCGGCCGCGGTCGAGGCCGACAGCCCGACCGACACCACCGCAGCCGAGAAGGGCGACGCGACGTGAGCCAGATCAGCACCCTGACCCCGGTCCTGACCGACGACTGGGACGCCGAGCGCAGCTGGACCCTGGAGACCTACGAGTCCCGCGGCGGCTACCGCGCGCTCGACGTCGCCCTGGGCATGGAGCCCCCCGCCGTGGTCGAGGCCGTCAAGGCCTCCGGCCTGCGCGGACGCGGCGGCGCCGGGTTCCCCACCGGGATGAAGTGGAGCTTCATCCCGCAGGACAACCCCAAGCCGAAGTACCTCGTGGTCAACGCCGACGAGTCCGAGCCGGGCACCTGCAAGGACACCCCGCTGATGATGGCCAGCCCCCACCTGCTGGTGGAGGGCGTGATCATCTCCAGCTACGCCATCCGCGCCCACCACGCCTTCATCTACATCCGCGGCGAGATCCTGCACGTCGTGCGGCGGGTGCAGAAGGCGGTGCAGGAGGCCTACCTCGCCGGACACCTCGGCAAGAACATCCACGGGTCCGGCTACGACCTCGACATCGTGGTCCACACCGGTGCCGGCGCCTACATCTGCGGCGAGGAGACGGCGCTGCTCGAGGGCCTCGAGGGTCGTCGCGGCCAGCCCCGCCTGCGTCCGCCGTTCCCGGCCGTCGCCGGGCTGTACGCCAGCCCCACCGTGATCAACAACGTCGAGTCGATCGCCTCGGTGCCCAGCATCGTGGGCCGCGGCGCCGACTGGTTCGCCTCGATGGGCACCGAGAAGTCCCAGGGCTTCGGGATCTTCTCCCTCTCCGGCCACGTCCGCCGCCCCGGGCAGTACGAGGCCCCGCTGGGGATCACGCTGCGCCAGCTGATCGACCTCGCCGGCGGGATCCGCGAGGGCCACGAGCTGAAGTTCTGGACCCCCGGTGGCTCCAGCACCCCGATCCTGACCGCCGAGCACCTCGACGTCCCGCTGGACTTCGAGGGCGTCGCCGGCGCCGGGTCGATGCTCGGCACCCGGGCCCTGCAGATCTTCGACGAGACCACCTGCGTGGTGCGGGCCGTGCTGCGCTGGACCGAGTTCTACAAGCACGAGTCCTGCGGCAAGTGCACCCCGTGCCG
>JBBSKO010000081.1:0-8856 GCA_038256225.1 Propionibacteriales bacterium
GACCGTGACGAGCGCGCCGGCAAGGGCGCCTCCGACCACGCCCCGGTCATCGTCGACCTGGACGGCTGAGCGCCCTCCGCGAGCCCTACCCTCGTCCCCATGCCCCGCCCGCCCTCTGGTCCCGACCCGGTCGAGCGGGACCTCATCCACGTCCTGCTCGAGGCCGCGACGGCGATGCCCTGGGCCGAGGAAGAGATCGACCGGCGCCTCGTGCAGTGGGCGACCGACGCGGTGGACGCCACCGTCACCCTCGAGCCCGCCACGGCGGACACGCACGGCCCCGCCGCGCTCTCGGTCCCCCTCCACGACGAGCGGGTGCTGCTCGCGCGCCGCGAGACCGGCTCCCCCGAGTTCCCCAGCTCTCCTGGGTTCCCCGGTTCTCCTGACTTCAGCGACCTCGACCGCCGACTGCTGGTCGCCCTGGCCGCCATGGCCACCACCTCGGCCCGGCACGCCCAGCGCGAGGCCCGGCTGCGACGTCGGGCCCTCACCGACGACCTCACCGGTCTGTGGAGCCACGGCATCTTCCCCGACCTCCTGGCGACCGCCTCGCGCCGCCGTGAGGACGGCGAGCAGCTCGGGGTTCTCTTCCTCGACCTCGACCGCTTCAAGCAGATCAACGAGGAGCTGGGCCACCTCGACGCCGACGCAGTCCTGCGCGAGGTCGCCCGCCGTCTGCTGGCCGCGCTCCCGCCGGACTCCGTGGTCGGCCGCGTGGGCGGTGACGAGTTCGCCTGCGTCGTGCGCCGACTGGGCGGCGAGGACGGCCTCACCGAGACCCGGATGCTCCTGCGGCGGACCGTCAACCAGCCGATCCACGTCGGCGACCGGCTGATCAGCGTCGACATCAGCATCGGCGGCGTCGTCTCGGTCAGCCCCGACGAGGACCCCGACGCGCTGCTGCGCGCGGCGGAGGAGGCGATGCGTGCGGCCAAGCGCGGCCGGGAGGACGTGGCACCGCCCCGCTGGTACGACGAGAAGACCCTGGTGCGCGACCTGCTCGACCAGGGCGGCGTCGGGATCGCGCTGCAGCCCATGGTGCTGCTCGGCAGTGGCCGCGTCGTCGGCTACGAGGCGCTGGTCCGCGCCGACCACGGCGACCTCGGCGCCGTCTCGCCCCTGCTCGTGGTGGGCTCGGCGTCGCGGACCCAGATGCTCGACGAGCTGACCGAGGTCGTCGCCGCCCAGGCCGTCGAGACCGTCGCCGCCATCGCCCGCGACAGCCAGACCCCGCAGTGGTTGTGCCTCAACGTGGAGTTCGAGCAGCTCGTCCCCGGCAGCGGTCTGGTCCCCGCGCTCGCCGCCGCCGTCGCAGGCACCGACGTCCGGCTGGTCCTGGAGATCTCCGAGCGCGAGATCGGGCGCTGGACCGGGGCCCACGACGCCGTGGCCCGCGACCTCGACCAGGCCGGGATCGGGCTCGCGGTCGACGACTTCGGCGGCGGCCACGCCACCTTCGCGCTGCTGCACAGCTGGCCGTGGCGGTGGGTCAAGATCGACCAGGCCCTCGTGTCGGCGCGTGACGACGACAGCTCGCGGGTCCTGCTCGGCCACGTCGTCACGATGCTGCGCGACCTCGGCCTGACCGCGGTCGCCGAGGGCGTGGAGTCGACCGACCAGCAGGACCTCCTCCGCTCCCTCGGGGTCCCCCTGGCCCAGGGCACCCTCTTCGCCGCCCCGACCACCGCCGCGCTGGTCCGCGACGCCGCCGCGACGCAGCGGCACGCCGCGCCCCCCGACCTCTGATCCCGGGCGCTGTCGGCGCTCTGCCCCAGGCTGGGGCCATGACCACCGGTTCCGAGACCCAGACGCCCCTGATCGTGCTGGTCCTGGCGTGCGTGCTGCTCGCGCTCCTGGTCGGCGGCGCCGTCGGCTACGCGCTCGGCACCCTGCGGACGCGGGCCGCGGTGGGCGGCGCGACGACCGGGGGCGCGGACCAGGCCGCCCGCGAGAGCAGCGCCGCCGAGGCCGCGGTGCTGCGCGAGAGCCTGGACCGCCTGCACGACCAGATGCGCGACCTCGAGCACAGCCGGGTGTCCTGGCAGAGCCGGCTGCACCAGCAGGTCGACGACGTCCGCCACACGACCGACAGCCTGCGCCGCGAGACCGCCTCGCTGGCCACCGCGCTGCGCAAGCCCGCCGTCCGCGGCCGCTGGGGCGAGCTCCACCTGCGCCGCGCCGTGGAGCTGGCCGGCCTGGTGGACCGGTGCGACTTCGAGGAGCAGGTCCGCCTGCACGGCCCCGACGGTGCCGAGGCGCTCGACGCCGGTGCCCTGCGTCCGGACCTGGTGGTCCGGCTCGCGGGCGGGCGCAGCATCGTGGTCGACGCCAAGGTGCCCCTCGAGGCCTACCTCGACGCCACGACGAGCACCGACGACGAGGAACGTGAGGCACACCTGGTGCGGCACGCCCGTCAGCTGCGCACCCACGTCGACGCCCTGGCCGCCAAGTCGTACTGGCGCGCGCTGCCCGGGTCGCCCGACTTCGTGGTCCTCTTCGTGCCGGCCGAGTCGTTCCTCGCCGCCGCCCTCGAGACCGAGCCCGCCCTGCTGGAGCACGCGGCGGCCCGCCACGTGGTGCTGGCCTCCCCCACCACCCTGATCGGGCTGCTGCGCACCGTGGCGCTGGGGTGGAGCCACGCCGCGCTCACCGAGCAGGCGCAGGAGGTGCACCGGCTCGGCCGTGAGCTGCACGCCCGACTGGCCACCTGGAGCGGCCACCTCGACCAGGTCGGTCGCTCCCTCAACGCCGCCGTCGGCCACTACAACAGCGCCGTCGGCTCCCTCGACACCCGCGTGCTCGTCTCGGCACGCCGCTTCGAGGAGCTCGGGGTGACCCACGACGAGCTGGCGCCCCCGCGCACCGTGGGCCTGCGGGCCGTGGACCGGCGCGGCGCGGCACCGGAGGACCCGCCGGACCGTACGGTGGCGATATGAGCGCCCGCACGCTGTGGGAGGAGGGACGACAACCCGGTCACGAGGTCGTCGCCCTCGCTGCAGCGCTCACCATGACCGCGGTGAGCGTCGACCTCCTGCTCGACGACTCGCTGTCCTTCTTCTTCGACCTGAGCTTCGTGGCCGTCTGCGTGGGGATGGCCCTGGCGGTGCGCCCGCGGGACTTCTTCACGATCGGGGTCCTGCCGCCGCTGCTGATGCTCGCCGTGTGCGTGCTGCTGGCCCTCGCCGACACCGACGTGCTCGCCCGGTCCTCCGACGGTGTCGTGCAGGCCACGGTGACCGGGCTGGCCCACCACATGGTGGCCCTCGGGACGGGGTACGCCCTCTGCCTCGCCGTCCTCGTGGTGCGCCAACGGGTCACGCACCGCGCGGCACCCGCCAGCGAGCCCGTCGCGGCCGCCCAGCAGCCCGACCGCCGCGTCGGCTGAGACGCACACCTCCGGGCTCAGTCCTGCTGGAAGGGGGTCGGGTCCCCCGCGCCGACCCGGAGCACCTCGGCGATGCCCTCGGAGAGGTCGACCACCGTCGTCGGCGTGGCCGAGACCTCCCCGGTGTCGACCACCAGGTCGACGGCGTGGTCGAGGTCCTCCTTGACCTCCCAGCCGACCGTGCGCGGCTCGTCCTCGCCCGGCAGGATCAGCGTGCTGGTCAGCATCGGCTCCCCGAGCTCGTCGAGCAGCGCGGTGACGAACGGGTGGTCGGGGATCCGGACGCCGACGGTGCGCTTCTTCGGGTGCAGCAGGCGCCGCGGGACCTCCGGCGTCGCCTTGAGGATGAACGTGTACGGCCCGGGCGTGGCGGACCTGATCGCCCGGAAGGCGTGGTTCTCCACCTGCACCAGCTGTCCGAGCTGGGAGAAGTCCCGGCAGACCAGGGTGAAGTGGTGGCGCTCGTCCAGGCCGCGGATGCGCAGGATCCGGTCGCGGCCGTCGCGGTTGCCGACCCGGCAGCCCAGCGCGTACCCCGAGTCGGTCGGGTAGGCGATCAGGGCGTCCTCCTGCAGCGCCTGCACGATCTGGGCCAGCCGCCGGGGCTGGGGGTCCTCCGGGTGGACGTCGACGAACCTGGCCACGGCCGCTCCTGCCTGCTCCCGGCGCCGCAGCGCCTGTGTCGTCCTGGGCGCCCACGATCTCACGATCCACGCTCGTGGACGCAGACGGAAGGCCGGTAGCGCGTGCGCACGGCCCTCGCTAGCTCCGGCCGGCGGCCTTCAGGTCGCGGCGGAGCTCCTTGGGCAGCGAGAAGATCAGCGACTCCTCGGCGGTGAGCACGGCCCGCGCGTCGGGGTAGCCACGCTCGGCGAGGTAGTCCAGCACGCCGTCGACGAGGTTCTCCGGGACGCTCGCGCCCGAGGTGACGCTGACGTTGCGGACGCCATCGAGCCAGGCCTCGTCGATCTCCGAGGCGTCGTCGACGCGGTAGGAGGCCTTCGCGCCGGCCTCGAGGGCCACCTCGACCAGCCGGACCGAGTTGGAGGAGTTGCCGGAGCCGACCACGATCAGCAGGTCGGCGTCCCGGGCGATGTCCTTCACGGCCAGCTGCCGGTTCTGCGTGGCGTAGCAGATGTCGTCCGAGGGCGGGTCGAGCAGCGCGGGGAACCGCTCCCGGATGGCTGCGACCGTCTCCATCGTCTCGTCGACCGACAACGTGGTCTGCGACAGCCAGGCCACCCGCTCGGGGTCGCGCACCTGGATCGAGGCGACGTCGTCGGGGCTCTGCACGAGCTGGATGTGCTCGGGGGCCTCGCCGGCGGTGCCCTCGACCTCCTCGTGGCCCTCGTGGCCGATCAGGAGGATGTCGTAGTCCTCGTCGGCGAACCGGCGGGCCTCGTGGTGCACCTTGGTGACCAGCGGGCAGGTGGCGTCGATGGTCTTCAGGTCACGCTCGGCGGCGTCGGTGTGCACCTGCGGGGAGACCCCGTGGGCGGAGAACACCACGGTCGCACCGGTCGGCACCTCGTCGAGCTCGTCGACGAAGACGGCGCCGCGCGCCTCCAGGTCGGCCACGACGTGCTTGTTGTGCACGATCTGCTTGCGCACGTAGACCGGCGAGCCGTACAGGTCGAGCGCCTTCTCGACCGTCACCACGGCACGGTCCACGCCGGCGCAGTACCCGCGGGGCGCTGCCAGCAGGACGGCGCGCTCGGCCTCGTCGGGAGGGAGCACGGTGGGCGTGCCGAGGTCGGTCGTCATGACCCCATCGTAGGGGCGGCACGGTCGCCGCCCGTGGCTGCCGGTGTCGCCCCGTGGCTGCACCGGTGTCCCCGGTCACGGCTACTGTCCCGCCATGGCCCTGGAGACCTCCGCCGCGGCGCCGGCGCCGGTGCGCCAGGTGGCCACCGCCGTGGCCGGCTGGGTCGACCGGCTGGGCCCGATCTGGGTCGAGGGGCAGCTGGCCCAGGTCAACCGCCGTCCCGGGGTCTCGGTGGTGTTCATGACCCTCCGCGACTCCCTGGCCTCGGTGTCGGTCCGCCTGACCGTCCCCCGCGCGCTGGTCGACTCCCTCGACCCGCCCCTGGTCGAGGGAGCCAGCGTGGTCGTGCAGGCCAAGCCGTCCTACTACGCCGCCAACGGCTCGTTCTCGCTCGAGGTCCGCGAGCTGAGGATGGTCGGCCTCGGCGAGCTGCTGGCCCGTCTCGAGCGGCGCCGGCAGCTGCTCGCGGCGGAGGGCCTCTTCGCCGCCCACCTCAAGCACCCGTTGCCCTTCCTGCCCCGCCGGGTCGGGCTGGTCACCGCGCCGGGCTCGGCCGCGGAGCGCGACGTCGTGGAGAACGCACGCCGGCGGTGGCCGGGGGTCGAGCTGACGACGGCCTACGCCACGATGCAGGGGCCGCGCTGCTCCGGCGAGGTGGTCGAGGCCCTCCAGCGCCTCGAGCGCGACCCCGCGGTCGACGTCGTGGTCGTGGCCCGCGGCGGCGGCTCGGTCGAGGACCTGCTGCCGTTCAGCGACGAGACGCTGGTGCGCGCCGTCGCCGCCCTGCGCACCCCGGTGGTCTCGGCCATCGGGCACGAGCAGGACCAGCCGCTGCTGGACCTGGTCGCCGACGTCCGTGCCTCGACCCCCACCGACGCCGCCAAGCTCGTCGTGCCCGACGTCGTGGGCGAGCTCGACGCCGTCGCCCACGCGCGCGAGCGGATGCGCGCCGCCCTCGGCGGACGCCTGGCCCGCGAGGAGGCCGGGCTGCTGGCCCTGCGCACCCGCCCGGTGCTGGCCGACCCGCGCCACCTGATCGACACCCGGGACGACGAGCTGGTCGCGCTCCTGGGGCGCGCGCGACGCACCCTGGGCCACCGGCTCGACCGCGCCGCCGACGACGTGGACCACCAGCGGGCGCGGGCCCGGGCGCTGTCGCCGCTGGCGACGCTGCAGCGCGGGTACGCCGTGGTGCAGGACGCCGGTGGTCACGTCGTGACCAGCGTCGCCGCACTCGCCCCGGGCGGCGCGCTGTCGGTACGGCTGGCCGACGGTCGCGCCGACGTCACCGTCGCCGGCACCACCCCCACCGGCACCACCCCCACCGGCACCACCCCCGCACCCGCACCCGAGGAGCACCGATGAGCACCGACGACCGCCCGTCCTACGAGCAGGCGCGCACCGAGCTCGTCGAGACCGTCCGCCTGCTCGAGGCCGGAGGGACGTCCCTGGAGGAGTCGCTGGCGCTCTGGGAGCGCGGCGAGGAGCTCGCCGGGATCTGCCAGACCTGGCTGGCCGGCGCCCGCGAACGCCTGGACGCCGTGCTCGCCGACCGTGAGGACGACGACGAGGGGACCTCGGCTCAGCCGCCCGGCTGACGGTCCTGGTCGGAGTCGTCGGCGCCCTCGACGGGCACGTCGGTGAGCCGCGCGACGTAGCCCGAGAGCTCCTGCGGCGAGGCCGAGCCGTAGACGAGCACCTGCTGCCCGTCCACCTCGGCGGCGTAGGCCGTGTCGCCCCCCTCGTCGCCGAAGCCCTCCCATCGCGTGGCGACCAGGCCCTCGGCTTCGGCGCCGGAGAAGACCAGCGGGTCACGCCCGGAGTAGTCCTCGTCGACCAGGGACTCCAGCATCTCGTCCAGCGACGCGTCCGCGACCCGCAGGCCGACGTACTCGGAGTCCGACGTCAGCACCGACAGGTCGAAGACGGGCTCGGGCGCCGGGGTGAAGTCGACGTCGCTGGCGCCCCAGCCCGACGGCAGCGTCGCGGGGTAGATCACGTCGACACCCGCGACCTGCACGTCGCGCACCAGGGCGAGGTAGTCGACGGGCTCGCGGTCGAAGGCGTCCTCGTCGCTGGTCAGGCTGCGGAGGCCGAAGACCACGAGCACCCCGACGACGGTGACCACCATCGCCCCGACCAGACCACCGAAGGACCGTGAGTAGCGTCCCGGCCGGCCCGCAGTCCCCGTCTCGCTCACGTCTCCATCCTCCCAGGTCCCCGGCTACGGCTAGCATCCCGCCCATGAGCCACGTGGAGCCCGAGACCATCGCCAACGCCCCCGGCCGGCCCGACCGCAACCTCGCGCTGGAGCTCGTCCGCGTCACCGAGGCCGCAGCGATGGCGGCCGGCCGCTGGGTCGGCAAGGGCGACAAGAACGGAGCGGACGGGGTCGCCGTCAACGCGATGCGCGTGATGATCTCCAGCATCCAGATGCGCGGCACCGTGGTCATCGGCGAGGGCGAGAAGGACAACGCGCCGATGCTCTACAACGGCGAGGAGGTCGGCGACGGCACCGGCCCGGAGTGCGACGTCGCGGTCGACCCGATCGACGGCACGACCCTGACGGCCAAGGGCATGAGCAACGCCGTCGCGGTCCTCGCCGTCAGCCCCCGCGGCTCCATGTACGACCCGTCCTCGGTCTTCTACATGGACAAGCTGGCCACCGGGCCGGAGGCCGCCGAGCACGTCGACATCCGGCTGCCCGTGGCCGAGAACATCCGCCTGGTCGCCCAGGCCAAGGGCAGCAAGGCCGAGGACGTCACCGTCGTCCTCCTCGACCGCCCCCGCCACGAGAAGCTCGCCGAGGAGATCCGGGCCACCGGAGCCCGGATCAAGTTCATCGTCGACGGTGACGTCGCGGGCGCGATCTCGGCCGCCCGCCCCGACAGCGGTGTCGACCTGCTGCTGGGCGTCGGCGGCACCCCGGAAGCCATCATCACCGCCTGCGCGATGAAGTGCATGGGCGGTGTCATCCAGACCCAGCTCTGGCCGACAGACGACGCCGAGCGCCAGAAGGCGCTGGACGCGGGGCTGGACCTGGACCCGGACCACGTGCTGTCCACCGAGGACCTCGTCACCGGCGACGACTGCTTCTTCGTGGCCACCGGGATCACCGACGGCGACCTGATGCGCGGCGTGCGCTACAGCGGGGGCGGCGCGACCACGCACTCGCTGGTGATGCGCTCGCGCAGCGGCACGATCCGCTCGATCACCTCCGAGCACCAGCTGGCGAAGCTAGGCGCTTTCTCCGCGATCGACTTCGCCCGCTGAGCCGGCCCGGGGACCGGTGAGCCGGGCCTCCGCCCGCGCGGTGGTCGTCCCGACCTCCCGCAGGTCGTGACGTCCCAGCGCCTCCACCACGACCGCGAGGACCCGCGGGTCGAGCGCCATGCCCAGGTGCGTGGCGCGCACCTCCACCGACGTCGCCTCGGGGTCGACGCAGGCGCGGTGGTCCACGACGCCGTCGCGCCGCGACCAGACCGCGGTGAACGACACCTCGTCCGGCACGGGGGCCCGGGTCTCGTCGAAGCTGGCCCGGGCGCACCGCCCGTTGACGGAGTCGTCGGCCATCAGCCCGCGCCACCCCGCCGCACTGAGGCGCACCAGCAGCTCCAGGCTCGCGCTCAGCGAGACGTGGTGCGCGCCCGGGGCCAGCATCGGGCTGCCGAGGGTGACGATGCCGGAGATCAGGTCCGGCCGGCGC